>JADFOU010000011.1 GCA_022562655.1 candidate division TA06 bacterium | reverse complement strand
GCAGGATGATGCAGGGGTTCTTTCCTTTCTCTACCCCACTCTGGAGACCATCATCATTCCGGGAGATAGTATAATCCTACAAGTCGAAGTCGCTAACCATGGTTTCAACAATCAGGCAAATATCCCGGTCAACATATTTGGGGATTATGTCGGAGGTGGAGCGATCAGCCTCGATATGACCGAGAACGGTCCGGTCATATTTTCTCCTCCCTGGGTTCCTCCCGCCGCTGGGACCTACACTTTCACCTCCACCACTGCCCTCTTGGGAGATGAAAACCCGGCGAATGATTCCCTTACCGTCTCCTTCATCGTTCTTCCAACGGGGGTCATTGATGGAACTGTTAGAGACCAGAATACCAGCGCACCGATCCTTGCCAGACTTTATTTTATCCGAAAGGGAAGTGGCTCCTTCTGGGACTCTACCTCCACCTCTCCCGGGACCGGTGACTACACCATCACCCTTCCCATTGGAACATATATTATTTCTGTCTTTCCTCAAATCCCCTATCCAAGAGAAACCTCAGTGGATACCGTGTTGTCTGGACAGATTACTCCCTTGGATTTCTATCTGCTCCCCGCCAAACTCCTGCTCATGATTGATGATGAGGGGAGGAACTACCAGAACTACTACAGTTCCCCCCTACAGCGTTTAGGGGTCAGTTATATCTTATGGAATGTTGCGGCACAAGGAACCTTCCCCATCTCCCTCCTCTCCACCTTTTCCACACCCACAATCATCTGGTACACCGGAGATGCCCGGGTCAACACCCTCACTCCGGAGGATCAGGATAGCCTCACGCAGTTCCTCAATTCGGGTGGAAACCTCTTCGTCAGCGGTCAAAACATAGGCGAAGAGATCAATGCCGCACCCTTCTATTCCAATTTTCTCCACGCGCAATTTCTTACGGCAAACGCGGATGATAATCTACTGACCGGTGTAACAGGGGATTCCATCAGTGACGGGATCAGCCTGGTGATTCAAGGGGTAAATGGGGCAGGCAATTCGGATTCCGAGGATCGAATCGCCCCTCTCGCTGGAGCCGATTCCATCTTCTCCTACACCATTGCCTCCGGCACCGCCGCTCTCAAGTTTGACTCAGGGATCTACAAGGTGGTCTATTTTGCCTTTCCCTTCGAGGCGATCCATGGCGCTGGCCCCTTTTCCTCTCGGGAAACGGTTCTCGCAAGGATTCTCCAATGGTTTGGCGTTCCCCTGGTCGGGATCGAAGAGACTCCTATCGAAAAGATCCCCTCTCCTTCCCTTCTCCTTTCTCGCAATTCTCCGAACCCCTTCACCCGGAAGACAAAGATCCAGTATGGGATCCCTCCAACCGAGGCAGGTCAAAGGGTTCGATTAACCATCTATGATATTGCTGGAAGGCGGGTGAAAACCCTGATCCAGGGTGAGCAAAAGCCAGGAAAGTACTGGGTCGAATGGAATGGGACGGGCAGGAATGGGAAGAGAGTCCCCAGTGGGATCTACTTCTACCAGTTAAAGATGGGGAAGTCCCTCCTGACCGAGAAGTTGATCTACCTTAGAAGTCCTCAGTAATATCCTCCCTACAACTTTCTTCCCTCATTAGTCATTGGGATCAGGCTGTGCAATCTTGACAATCTTTCTTCCAAAATACTAATGATAGGTTATGGCTCTTTATCCCAGAGTTTTTGCCGATCGTCAGAGGGTACCCAAGGGATCCAGACTATCAAGCCTACATGTGTGGATAAGCGAAGTATCGAAGGAAGTATGGGGTTGAAATGTGACGAGATAAGCTGGTTCAACAGCCTGAGCAGTACAAATGTAGTGATTAAAGGAAAGTTCTATTAAGGGAAAACGACGGAAGTACTTGATCCTGCGGGGAGATTAGGATTGTTCGAGGGTCGGAGAGCACACCGACGGTATGATCATGTTGGGATAGTAGTAGGCTACAAGAAGGACATGATGGACTTCATTATTGTTGGAGATCGTACTATCGAACCTTAATCAGTTTGACAGTTTGAGCCGCGGTTCGTTTCGTCTCATCTTCAAAGACCATGAAATAAATTCCAGAGGGGAGGGGTTTCCCTCGCTCATCTGTGCCCGGCCAGACGAACTCTACTACTCTTCCCGGGCTGGTGCGCTGATACTCAGACAGGTCAAAGACTTGAACCGTACGGCCGGACGGGTCTACGATTCTTATGGTTTTGGGTCCACCCTCTTTGTTCATGGATGCCCGGATGAGGACGGATGAGGTAAAGGGATTGGGATATACAGAGAGAACTGTCTTCGGGCTGTTGCTGGGAGTTACTTCTTCAATGCCTGTCAACGTTACATTGAATGTAATCAGATTGTTTTCAGGTGCAGCTTCCGGATCTGTGGTCCAGATATCGATGCTATTCACCACGCTGAAGGAGTCTTTGGCCCATAGATAGTAGGAGAGGATGCTTGAGCTGAAAACCGGTGGGATGGTGAAGAAATATTTGTTTCCCTGCACGCTGTCGTGACTTACTCCCACAAAACTTCCAGAGTTTACTTGGTAGAAGAGTGAGTCCGCACCTATTCCTCCGGAGTCTGTTATGATACTGGAGACAGGATACGGTCCGGCAAATGAGGTATCTGTCCACACAGTCGTGCTGTCGAAGTTCGGACACGTCAGATCCCATCCAGGCACATTGAGTGACTTCAACCGTAACATATCGTCCACAATGACAAAGTCCTTGCTAGCGCCGTTTGTACTTATGGCTGCCGCTATCCCGTTCCCTCCGGCAAACCTTCCGGCAACAACCCATTCATAGAGCCATCTCGTGTCGAGGGTGCCGAAGTTATCGCTATAAATGTAGTTGTCCCTGATGACCAGGCAAGGCCAGTACTGATTCCCGGTGATTTCCGTCTTCACCCACCCCTTTGCTACAATCTGTTTTTGGTGAGTCTCATTCGCGGTGTATATGAGTCCAATATCGTATATCCACATCCATGCGGTGTTCCAACCGTTACCGTAGAACATGGGAAAAAAGTAAATCTGGTAGTCAGGCTGATAATTGCCAATGAATCGAAAGCCGCTCACGAAGTCTATTCCATTTCCATAGAGATAGAATGAATCTTTCGACATATAACTCCAGGTCTCCTGACCCCCGCCCAGCGTATCCAGCTCAACCATCTGGGAAGAAGGAAAAGTGTCGGGCGCAGGCGGATTTCCCAGGTTCGGGTCAAGAAGCCGGACGGTAGCGGTCTGGGAGCCAGGATAAACGGTCAAATCCCAGATCGTTGCCGTGGAGTCGAACGGTGTCCAGTTGAACAAGCCGGCATTCTGGGTATATTCGGCATAAGTCCCCAGTACAAAAGGCATATCTTCGGAGCCGATGAAAAGATCTGCAGAGGAGTTCATACTAAGAAAAGAAAAGACTGAAAGGGTGCACGCAGCTATTCTTGCTCTTCTAAACATGTTACCCTCCAGAGTTTTTTGGGTCCATTTGTCTTCCCTCCAATATACTTTGATTCGTGGGAGCTGTCAAGCTCGAAGAGCCTGGGGGGCCTGCAGGTATCCTGTTTTTTTCACTTTTGTAGGAGATCTCCGTGGGAGTCGGGATTTAATGGAAAATCAAAGATGTCAGGTTACTATGTCTTGTCAATCTTTTATTCCAAAAATCTTCCACCTTGCTGACCGAATGTCAAGAGAATAGAGGAACAGTCAGGAAGTGGCTGGAACTACAAAGATTGTTTAGAATGTAAAGCCAGACCCCGAACTTCTTAGGCGGGTCGCCTTGACATTTCTTCGATCCCCTTCTTCTCATCTACCCTCAAAAGGAGAAAGGTACCGAGACCGATGAAGAGGATTAAAGAGAGGATGGCGTTCTGGAGACTCCCTGTGAGGGTGAGGATGATTCCATAAGTGAGGGGACCGAAGATGGAGGCAAATTTATTGGCGATGGCAAAGAACCCGAAGAATTCGGCACTCTTTCCCTCGGGGATGAAAGAACCAGCAAGGGCTCGGGTGACAGATTGACTCCCCCCCAGAACCAATCCCGCCAGGATCCCTAAGATCCAGTACTCCGTCTTGGGATCCCAGAAGATGCCAAGCCGAAAGGCCCAAACCACCACCACCATCCAGACCCATAAGGTGAGGAGGATGGTCTTTTTCTTTCCCATCCAGTCCGCCAGGTAGCCAAAAAGGAGCGACCCCCAGAAGGCGGTTCCCTGAATCACAAGGAAGTAGAGGATCAACTCCCCTGTCTCCATCTTCAATACTTCTGCCCCAAAGATGGATGCCATAATGATGACGGTCTGGATCCCATCATTGTAGAGAAGGAAGGCGAGAAGGAACTTCCTCAGTTCTCTGTAAGACTGAATCTCCTTCAGGGTTTGAAAGACCCTTTGCCATCCGATTTTGAATAGAGGCAAGATCCCGCCATGGCGGGATCCTACCGGCTTGCGTTCCTTCAACCCAAAAAATGTGGGGAGGGCGAAAAGACCCCACCAGAGGGAGACGGAGAGAAAGGTGTGGTGGACGGTGAAGGTTCCCTCTGGGAAACCGATCCAGGTGGGGTGTTCGAGCATAATGAGATTGATCACGAGGAGGAGCCCACCGCCTAAATATCCGAGGGTGAAGCCCCATCCCGAGATGCGTCCTATGGTCTTGGAGGTGGCGATCTCGGGGAGAAATGCGTTGTAGAATACATTCCCTCCTGCGAAGCCGACGGTAGCAATGATAGAGAAGAGGGCACCCAGCCAGTAATCCCCTTCGTGGATGAAATAGAGGAGACTGGTGAAGAGGACGCCTGTGTAGCAGTAGAGGATGAGGAATCGCTTTTTGGAGCGGGTGAAGTCGGCGATGGCTCCAAGAAGGGGGGCGGAGAGGGCTACCAGGATCATGGCAATGGAGACGGTAAAGGTGAAGAAGGCGGCGCCGTGGAGATGGATGCCAAAGATATCCACCCCTTTCTCCCCCCCTGCAACGACTGTGGCAAAATATCTATTGAAGATGACCGCAGCGATGGTGGTGGCAAAGGCGGAGTTGGCAAAGTCATACATCACCCATCCGAAAACCTCCCTCCTCCTTCCTTTCATAGCCCCCCTTTTTTTATCAGATTAAGCGGATTTATCAGATTAAATCTGGTGAATCCGCTGACCCATTGGTTCTGGGGTTCAAAGATCTATCAAATGAAATTATACAGAGGGGTTGAGGTCTGTCAAGTCAAAGACTCTGTATTTGATATTGACAAAAGGTAGAGAGGTTCGTATACTATTGATACTTGCATAATACAATGACAGTTGTTATTGTGAGCCGACCCGCCCGATTGGGGTCGCAATGACCATTGAAGAAGCACCCAATTTTTGCGAGTCTTAATAAAAGAGTTAACCTTATAGTATTGAAATGCCTTCGTTGCACTTAACTGCTACTGCAACTGCCAACTGTTACTTTTATTTTCTATGATTTATCCCAAAACTTATGATGTGATCGTGGTGGGTGGTGGGCATGCGGGGTGTGAAGCCGCATTGGCTTCTGCACGGATGGGCGCCAAAACCCTCCTCACCACAGCCAATTTAGATACTATTGGTCAGATGTCCTGCAACCCTGCCATCGGAGGGATTGCGAAAAGCCACCTCGTCTTTGAGATTGACGCCTTGGGTGGGGAGATGGGTTTCAATACTGACCAGACAGGCATTCAGTTCCGAATGCTCAATACCCGCAAGGGGCCGGCAGTCTGGGCCCTCCGGGCTCAGTGCGACCGTAGAAGATATCGGGAGAGGCTACGATGGGTCACGGAAAATCAGAAGAACCTTTCTGTAAAACAGTTAATGGTAGATGAGATTTTAGTAGACAAAGTAGCAGTTGGCAGTAGCAGTAGCAGTTCCCCACTCCCCACTTATAGAGTGGTGGGGGTGAAGTCGAAGACGGGGATGGAATACTACTCAAAAGCGGTGGTCATCACCACAGGAACATTCCTCCAGGGACTCATCCATATCGGAGATAAGAACTATTCCGCCGGTCGTGCTGGAGAGACGGCAGCGAAAGGACTTTCCCGCTCCCTTCTGGAACTTGGATTTGAACTGGGTCGTCTCAAGACAGGAACCTCTCCGAGAGTAGATGGGAAGACGATCCATTTTGACGGTCTCATCCCCCAACCCGGGGATGTGCCACCCAGGCATTTCTCCCACCGAACCGAGGAATTCCACCCGGACCAACTCCCCTGCCATATCACCTATACCAACGAGAAGACCCATAAAGTCATCTTGGAAAACTTGGACCGCTCCGCCATATATGGAGGAGGGATCACCGGAGTGGGTCCTCGCTACTGCCCCTCCATTGAGGATAAGATCGTTCGATTCAAAGGAAAGGAGAGGCATCAGCTCTTCCTCGAACCGGATGGGAGAGATACGACTGAATATTATGTCAATGGTCTCTCCACTTCTCTCCCAGAGGATGTTCAGATCGAGATCTTGAAGACAATTTCGGGGCTGGAGGAGGCGGAGATACTCCGACCTGGGTACGCCGTGGAGTATGACTATGTCCCTCCAACACAACTGAAACTTTCCTTAGAGACGAAACGGGTTGAGAATTTCTTTCTGGCAGGACAGATCAATGGAACGACAGGGTACGAGGAGGCAGGGGCTCAGGGAATAATTGCGGGGATCAATGCAGTTTTATCCGCCTTAGGCGGACGTGGAGAAGCCCCCTTCGTCCTGAAACGCTCCGAGGCCTATATTGGGGTGCTCATTGATGATCTTGTCACGAAAGGCACTTCTGAACCCTACAGGATGTTCACCTCCCGTTCCGAGCACCGCCTCACCTTGAGACAAGATAATGCGAGGGAGCGGGTGATGAAGTATGGCTATCGTTTCGGTCTCGTTACCCAGGAGGCTAATGAAGCCTTGGAGGAGAAAGAGCGAAGGGTTGGAGAAGAGATTGAACGGATGAAGACGACCTATTGGAGACCGGAAAAAATCAATCCTCTTCTCAGGGAACTGGGCTCCTCAGAGGTGGCATCGCCTATTTCTGAGTTTCAACTTTTGAAAAGACCGGAAGTAAACGTTCAAATGATCAATGGAGAATGCAAAATTAGCAAAGTAAAATTTAAAATGCTAAATGCTAATTTTAAAATGAATCAGGAGGTCATGGAAGGGGTGGGGATTGCTGCCAAGTATGAGGGGTATATTGAACGGGAGGAGAAGCGGATTGAGAGGTTGGCACGATTGGAGAATAGGAAGATTCCAGAAGAGGTCGACTATTTCTCCCTGAATGCTCTCACCATTGAGGCACGCCAGAAACTCTCCACCATCCGACCCCAGACTCTTGGGCAGGCTTCCCGGATCTCTGGAGTCTCTCCGGCCGATATCTCTGCACTTTTAATCCATCTGGAACGGATGAAGAGGCTGAGGAACCACGAGATTTCTCCTACTCGCGGGAAAGGCAGTTGAGCAACGGAGATCCGCCCAAGGCGAATTTCACAAGATTAGCACGGGATAGGATAAAAGAGAATTTATTTTTGGAATTATGACTGAAATCTTTTGTCTGTTTGTAAAACAGAAGACAAATCTTGAGGAAATCTGTGAAATCTTGTGGTTTCACGGTTTGGTTTATTGAAGGTAACGATGAAGAAGTTTGCAAAGGAAATTGTAGATACCCTTACGGCACAAAAAGTGGAGTATGGGGACGTCCGGGTCGTAGAAAAATGGAAGGAGAGCATTGGGGTGAAGAATGGGAAGGTAGATGAGGTTTTCAGTTCCGACAATATTGGTTTTGGAGTGAGGGTAATGGTCGATGGGGCCTGGGGTTTTGCCGCAAGCGCCCAAATCAAGGAGAAGGGTGAGGGTGAACGGGTGGTCTCCGAGGCGATCCGAGTGGCCCAGGCGAGTGGACTTGTGAGGGGAGAAAGGGTACGTCTCTCCCCAATTGAACCCATCACCGCTACTTATCAATCGCCTTATCAAAAAGATCCCTTCAAGGTCCCCTTAGACCAGAAGATCCACCTCCTTCTCCAAGCTGTAGAAGCCATGAAAAGGGTGGGTGGGGTGAATGTCGCTTCCGGCTCGCTTTTCTTCTTGAGAACCAATAAGGTTTTCGCCTCCACAGAGGGCGCCCTCATTGATCAAGAAATCATCGAGTCTGGGGGAGGCATTCAAGCTCGGGCGGTGAAAGATGGGGAGGTTCAAACCCGTTCTTATCCCTTCGGTCACGGTGGGAATTATGCCACTCGGGGGTATGAACTGATCGAGGATCTCAAACTGGTGGAGGAGGCTCCCCGCGTGGCGGAAGAGGCAGTGAAACTTCTGACCGCAAAGGAATGTCCTTCAGAGATTACCACAGTGATTCTCGATTCGGACCAATTGGCCCTCCAAATCCATGAATCCATTGGTCATCCCGTGGAACTGGATCGCGTCTTGGGAACAGAGGCCTCCTATGCCGGAACGAGTTTCGTCGTCTTAGAGAAATTGGGGAATTTTCGGTATGGTTCTCCCCTCGTCAATGTGACTGCAGACGCTACCTGTGAAGGGGGACTGGGAACCTTCGGTTTTGATGACGAAGGGGTTCCTGCCCAGCGAGTCCCCATCATTGAAGACGGGATCTTCAAAGGATATCTTTCTTCTCGAGAGACCGCCCCGACGATTGGTCGATCTTCTTCAGGAGCGATGCGAGCAGAAGGGTGGAACCGGATACCCCTCATCCGAATGACCAATATCAACCTGGAGCCTGGAGAGTGGAGGCTCGACGACCTCATCGCAAACACGGATGAGGGAATCTTCTTCTCCACCAACAGGTCCTGGTCCATTGATGACCGGCGTCTTAATTTCCAGTTTGGTTGTGAGGTGGCCTACCGGATCCATAAGGGGAGACTCGGGAGGCTTTACAAGAACAGCCTTTACACCGGGATCACCCCCCAGTTCTGGAACTCCTGCGACGCCATCTGTAACCGAGGGGAGTGGCGTCTCTGGGGGGTTTCCAACTGCGGAAAGGGGGAACCGGGCCAGACCGCCCACGTAGGGCATGGGACAAGTCCTGCGCGATTTCGTAATGTTCAGGTGGGAATCAGGAAAAGATGAACCACGAGATTTCACAGATTTCCACAAGAGAAGTCTTTGTGTTGCAAAGACGAATCAATCTATCTGTGATAATCTCGTGTAATCTTGTGGTTGGAATTTGCCTTTTAAATGGTTGCGTTTACTACAACACTTTTTACAATGCCAAACGCGCCTATGCGGATGCCATGAAGGAGAAGAGGAGATCTCCCTCAGAGACTGTCAATCCCACGGTGAAGTCCCTTCTCGAAGCCGCTATTCAGAAGTGTGAAAAGATTGTTACCTATCACCCAAAATCGAAATGGGTGGATGATGCCATCTTCCTCATGGGCAAATGCTTTTATGAGATGGAAGACTATGAGAATGCGATAAGGAAGTTTGATGAGTTGGAGATCTACTATCCAGAAAGCCCCTTCTTTGAGGAAGTTATCTTCCTCCGGGGGAGGACCTATCTACAACAGAAGAATTACACCGCCGCCATATCCGCCTTTGAAGGGTTGAACCGGATCTCGAAGAAATTTGGAGATGCTTCCCAATACGAGATCCTTGAGGCTTATTACAAAAAGGGGGGGTATGAGGAGGTCGTTCGAATGGGAAGGGCGTTCCTTGAAATATTTCCAAAGAGCTCTTATCGACAGGATGCCCACTTCAAATTGGCAAACGCCCTTTTTGAATTAGCCCGATTTGAGGAAGCCCTCCAGGAATTTCAAGACTTGCTTCAAGAAGACCCACCTAAAGAGTTGGCATTCGATGTGACTCTCATGATCGGGGAATCCTATTTGGCTCTTGATCCGCCTCAGGCGGACATGGCATTAGAGACTTTCCTTGCCCTCAAAACTTCCCACCTCACTCCCCAGGAAGAGGCCCTTTTAAACTTAAAAATTGCAAGTTGCCAGAGACTCTTAAAAGAGTTTCTGGGTGGGATCAGGACCCTCAAGAAAGTTCCAGAGATCCATCCTCGCAGTAAAGAGGCGGCGGAGGCTTATTATACAATGGGGTTGATCTACCAGGAAGACCTCATGAGTCCGGAGAAGGCTCGGGAGGCTTTTGATAAGGTGAGGGAGACAAATCCCCAGACGGAGGTAGCCAAAGACGCACTTCTCCGCTCCACGACGATTGGGAAATTGGCGGAATATAGAAAAAAACTGTCCAGCGGAGAGGAGGAAGCCCTGGCAGAGACCCAGTTTCTCCTGGCTGAACTCTATCTATTGGAATTGAAGAAGACTGATGAAGCTTTGGATGCCTATGAGAGAGTGATCCAGGATTTCCCGGAGAGCGAATTTGGACCTCGAGCATCGTATGCCATTGCCTGGGTCTTTCACTATCTGGAAGAAGATACGGTGAAAGCGATGGAGGCTTACGAGAGAATCATAGAGTCCTATCCAGAGACCCGCTTTGCCACCGCCTCACAAAAAGCAATTCAACAGTTGAATGGAAACAATGAATAATGAAAGATAAGCTCATCGTAGCTTTAGATGTAGCAACCCTTCAAGAGGCGACTCGCCTTCTGGAAGAACTAAACGGGGTCGTTCAGATCTTTAAGATCGGAAGTTTCCTATTCACCGCCCAGGGACCGCAAGCCATTCGGTTGGTCAAGGAGAAGGGAAAGAAGGTCTTTTTGGACTTGAAGTTTCATGATATTCCTTCCACGGTTGCACGGGCCTGTGAAGTGGCGTCGGATTTGGAAGTAGACTTCCTCTCCCTTCATACCTTCGGAGGTTTCGAGATGATGGAAACCGCTGTCTCAACCCTTTATCTGAAGGAGAAGAGACCCAAACTCTTGGGGGTAACCCTCTTGACAAGCCTGGATGATGCCTTTCTTCAGGACGTAATGGGGACTTCCGGGAGAAGCGTTAGACAGGAGGTCCTTCACCTTGCCCACTTTGCACAGAGTGCTGGTTTGGATGGTGCCATTGCGTCTCCAGAGGAGGTCGAAGCCATACGGCGAGACTGCGGGAAAGAATTCCTCCTCCTCACCCCGGGGATTCGCCTCGCTGACCCCTTCACAAAAAAAGAGGATCAAGTTCGAACCACAACTCCCCGGGAAGCCCTCCTGAGAGGGGCGGACTGTCTTATCATCGGACGTCCCATTATCCAGGCAAAGAGCCCACGGGAAGCGGCGGAGGAGATCTTGAAGGAGATGGAGACCGTTATCCAATAGTGAATAGTGAATGAAGAACGGTGAATTGAGAATTCAAAATTCATCTGAAAGCAATCAGCTTTCATCTTCTGAATGACTGATTGCTGAATGCTCTTTCTATGACGAAACGAGGGATTGAGGAGATCTTCAAAGAGATCGGGATGAAACAAGAGGGACACTTCCTCCTTACCTCTGGACTTCACAGTTCTCTCTACTTCGAAAAGTTCCGCCTCTTGGAGCGTCCCGACCTCCTCTCCATCTTCTGCAAGGAGATGGCGGAGCATTTTGAGGATCAGGGGATTGAGCGTGTGGCAGGACCGACGACCGGTGGGTTGGTGGTCGCCTATGAAGTGGCCAGAAATCTGGGAGTCTACTGGCTTCTTGCCGAGCGGGTGGACAGCCAGAGAGAATTCCGAAGAGGGGTAAAGATCAAGGATGGGGAAGGGATCTTGGTGGTGGATGATGTCCTCACCACAGGAGGATCTCTACGTGAAACGATTGATGCTGTCCGACGGGACGGCGGCGTTGTAATAGGGATTGGGGTTTTAGTGGATAGACGGGACGATGGGTCAGAGTTTGAAGTACCTGTTTTCTCCATCTACAGAAGCAAGGCGATCCACTTCTCCCCTGAATCCTGCCCCCTCTGTAAGGGGGGGGTGAAACTGACCCAGCCGGGAGGGAAAGGATCGGAACAGGTGACGGGTCAAGTTTAGCCAAGATCGACTCAAACAAATGCCAGTCCTATTTTTCTGGGAGAAAAGATAGGGCTGGCATTTACATGTGCCTTGCCCAAAAGGAGAAGGTCACATTAGGCCTATATCGTAGTCACCCTTGTCGGGTGTGCCTATTCCACAACCGGGGCAACTGGTGGGGTGGACGAGAGTGTCTCTGAATTTTTCAGCATCTGGTTCCGTATCAAAAGGCCCTGCATACCAGGCGTATTCGCATTTGCACAGGACCACGTTGTGCCACAGCCACCACCTTATATTTCCTCCAATTTTTGTCGGAATCTCGAGTTTTGCAGGCAAGGTTTTCACCTCCTTTACCTATCATTCATTTTAACTTATCCAATACAATTAAGCCCTCTAGATTCAACCCCACTTTGATCAGGCATCCCTTCCCCATCTTCCATCTATCGGAGCATGGCGGTCCCTAATCCCCCGAGACCTACCCCCTTTGTAAAGGAGGGGTAAAACTGTCCCAGCCGGGTGGAAAGGGGGATTCACTGGATGGATAATCCCTAAGGGTTTTCTCTTCGGTTCGGAACAATTCAAAGGAAATGCCAACCTCTGAAAATGAGACTGGCATTCCCTTCAGGGGGGGCTTCCGAAGGGTTATCTGATTTCGTAACTACCCCTCGCTGGATCGTTCGGATTGATCTCTTCGTCACAACCCGGACAGTGGGGACCGCTCATAAGTTTATTGTCCCTAAAATCC
Organism: candidate division TA06 bacterium; assembly: GCA_022562655.1. Classification (GTDB taxonomy): domain Bacteria; phylum Hydrothermota; class DG-26; order E44-bin18; family JADFOU01; genus JADFOU01. The sequence goes on along the minus strand of JADFOU010000011.1, from coordinate 4,901 downwards.
TCAGCTGCCTTTTTGCTTTCAAAGGGACCCGCCTGCCAAGTCACCGGGCAGTCGTTGTGGTAAACCCACCACAATTTTTTTTCTTTTGGCATGGTTGTTCACCTCCTTCCTTGTTTAGATTTTCTCTCTTCTTTCCATGTCTCAGTAATCCTTTGGTTGAGACCAACATTTTTAAGAAAACTCTTTCGCCTCTTCTCATCCGAAATCATTTTGGCTTTCCTCACCATCTCTTCATAGGCTTTTTTGAGATATTTCCTGGCTCCTCTCTTGTCCTCATTTTGATTGAGAATTTCATAGTGTTTCAAATAGATTTCCTCCTCCAACTCCTTCATCTGCCCTCTCTTTTCTAAAAGTCTTACCGCTTTTTTTGAGAAATCTAATGCATCTTTCTTCTTTCTCAGAAGAAGAGACGCCATGGCTTGATTCGAAAGTCCAGGGATCTCAACATCAGGAAAGGCAAGTTCCTTTCCCAATTGAGCCGCTACTTCAGCAAATCTGAGAGATCTTTTCAGATTTTGCTTCCCGCCCTTTTGGCGATAGATAGAGGACAGATCATTTTGACTCTCCATAAAAAGCACCTTATCCTCCACTTCCTCCGCTATGGCAAGAGACCTTTTCAGAAAATCTATCGCCTTCTCATAATCTCGGAGATCCTCATATACCCAGACGATATTAAAGAGTCCCCTCCCCTCATCTCTTCTGTTTCCAATTTCCTGGCTTATTTTCAAAAAGTTGTGATGGAAGTCAAGGGCTTTTGAATACTCTCCAAACTTCGTATAGATAATTCCGATATTTCCGAGGATTCTACCCTCCCTTCCCTTATCTCCAATCTCTCGGTAGATTTTCAAAGCCTCCTCCGAAGAATGAAGAGCCCTTTCATAGTCTCCTAGAGCGCGGAAAGCAAGCCCGATATTCTGGAGATCTGCAGCCTCAGCATAACGATATCCCAGTTCTCTTACAAGTTTCAGATCATCTTCATAATACAGTAATGCTTTCTGATAGTCGCCCAGTTGATCGTGGAGGACGCCGAGATTGTTGAGGTTGTCCCCCTCTCTCTTCTTTTCTCCGATTTCGCGGCAGATTTCCAAATCTTGCAGGTAAAAATGGCGAGCCTTCTTCAGATCTCCCCGATACTGCCAGACCCTCCCAAGGGCATGAAGGGTTTCCCCTTCGTCGTTTCGATCCCCTAATTCTTTCGAAATTTTCAAAGCCTCTTGGTAGTATTTCAGCGCCTTTTGAGTCTCCCCTATCTCTGTAGAGACCTTTCCAAGAGCCATTAAAGCCCTGGAGATTCCATTTTTCTCCCCTTTCTCTTTCTTGATCTTAAGAGCTCTTTCCGCCACCTCCTTAGCCTTAGGATAGTCTGAGATCTGTAGACAGAAATGGGACTGATAGATATAGCCATCGGAGAGGAGTTTTTGATCCTTCATTTTTAAAGCCAGAGCCACTGCATCCTCGATATCCTTCTTTTGCTCCTCCATTCTCCCCACAAGACCCAAAATCTCAGAACGGTTGATTAGGAGATCGAACTGATCACCTTTGTGGTTTCCATTCATTTGCTCCGAGGCAGAAAGAGCCTGAGTATAAAAGTCAATCGCCTCTTGATTGGCATAGATCTGCTTTGCTCGATCCCCTGCCATTTTCGCATAGAGAGAGGCTTTTGGGTACTCCTCACCATTGTAAAAATGGCGAGCCAGTTCCCCGGCGAACTCATCCAGCTGTTCGCGATAATACTCTTCCATCACCTCTCCCGCCTGCCGGTGGAGGAGCCTCCTCCGCCTTCTCCGAATTCTGGAATGGATGGCATCAGCAGTCAGTGCATGGTGAAACCGGTATCGATCCCCGTCGGAATCGGGTACTTCTTCTAAAAGATAGGTTTCTACGGTTCTGTCTAAGAGGTCTAAAAGGTTCCCTTCATTTTTTCCACTGAAGTGACGCAGAATATCAAAGTGAAACTCCTTGCCTAATATGGCACAATAGGGGAGGATTTCTTGAATTTCAAGTTCCAATTCATCCGTACGCCTGTGAATCGTATCTTTCACCGATTCCGGGAGGGCCAACTTCTCATAAAACTCCATAGACCCTGCTTCTTCCAGAACCTTTTTCTGGTCTTCCTCCCCAAGGGATCTCAGGATCTCCATCACGAAGAAGGGGTTCCCACCCGTTTTCAACGCCACCATCTTCTTAAACTCCACGCAGATCCTCTGCCCAAGAAAGGCAGCATCGATGAGGGTAGAAACGGAGTCTGGGGAAAGAGGGGTCAACTCCATCTTCTCCAGGAGCCTCTCCCCCTCCATGGAACGCATCGCCTTTTCCAGTGAGGATTTTGCCAATTGCTCTGCCCGGTAGGTTCCCAGGATCAGAACCCTCTCCTTCCCAACCCTTCGGGAAATATACTGGAGGAGATCCAAACTCGTCTCATCCGCCCAGTGGAGGTCATCCAGAAAGAGAAGAATAGGTTTCGTCTTGGACATCATCTCCAGGAGGAGATGGAAACCCTCGAAGAGGCGTAGACGGTCTGGCGGAATTTCCACCCCCAATCCCCTTGGCTCTATCACTTCAAACTGGGGGATCACCTTGGAGAGTTCTCTGCGATAGACCTCTCGGATCTGGAGATAAATCTGATACTGTTCTTTCTCCCAGGTTTTGAAATAACCGGTAAAGGCTTCTATGAAAGGATAATAAGGGATCGTCTGAGTCTCCACATGGCAGGCGCCCTTGAGGTAGAAGACCTCTGGAAATCTGGGGAAGCGTTCGATGGAAGAGACAAGGCTCGTCTTGCCAACCCCCGCTTCCCCCCCGATGAAGAGAAGGGAACCTCGACCTTCCAAGGTATGTTGTAAGATCTGATGGAGGCGGGATTCCTCATTTTCTCGACCCACCAAGATGGGGGTAGAGAGGTCCATTTGGGGACCTTCCCAGATCTGCTCGGCTGGGGTGAGGGACTCGATGGCAAAGATCTGGTTCCGACCCCGCTTTTTGGCGACCTGTAATAATGCCTGATCCGCCCGCTCAAAGAACTGGTTTGGGCTCTCATCCTTTTTGTAGGTAGCGATCCCCGCACTTATGGTGAGGCCCTTCAGGGGGAGATCCTTCTCCCAGGAATACTCCAAAATTCCCCTCCGAATCCGCTCAGCAATGGTTCTTGCCTCTTCCTGATCGGTTTCGGGTAGAATCACAGTGAACTCATCTCCAGCGTAGCGACAGACCACATCCAGATCCCTCACTCTCTCTTCGAAAACCTGACTGACGGAGGTGAGGGTCCGGTCTCCCACCAGATGGCCATGGGTATCATTCACCTTCTTAAAAAGGTCCACATCGGCAATGATCAAGGAGAGGGGGCGACCATAGCGTTTGGTGCGGTTGATTTCTTCCTTCAATCGCTCATGGAAATATCGGCGATTGTAGATTTGAGGGTTGAGGTCATCCCGGATCTCCCTGACTGGTTTTCTGGAGGGGACCACATGGGTGGAACGAGGACGGCTGGATCGAATGGGGCGGTTCCTCTGTGAGGAACCCATTTTGGAGACTTTGTCCTTCATCTTCACCTCCGAGAAATGGGCGAAAAATGGTGAAGAAAAATGAAGGTGTTACTAAAATACCACACTTTTTTTATATTTGTCAATGAAAAAAGCGTTCTCAAATGATTGTGGTTAAAAAACCCTTGACAAGTCGATCTTTATCCTTTATATTGCATACACTTATATTGCGTGCACTAAAAATGAATCATTATGATAAATGGGCATAATGGATGGGAACAATCCTATCCGTTTGCATCTCTAAATTCATGGGGGAAAAATAGTTGCCAAAGTCGAGTTTACCTGTTAGGAATCATCATTCAAGGGGAAAATACTAAAATGACGGAAGGAGGTGATGGGCTAAGAGAGGAATGGTACGGAAGGGAATCTGTCTCGTAAACCTGAAACGGAAAGGAAGGAAGACAATGAGAAACAAGGTAATTCTTTTTGTAACCTTGGTGGCTGTGATGGGGCTGGGGGTGAGAGGGTCTGCCCGCATCGGGAATAGCCGGGTAGGTCCTACGAGCAGGGGATCTGCTGGGAACATCCTTCAGGTCTCCCCTCCCCAGGAGGCTTCGCTTCTTAAAGAAGGGGAAAGAATCGTGGACCCTGTCCTCCTCCTCAATCCTGAAGATACCCTCAGTTATGATGGTCCCGATGAGACCAACGCCGTTGGCCTTACGAATGCTGGAACCTTTGAGGGTGCCATAAGACTTACGCCTACCGAACTGGGTTCATACGCCGGGTGGGAGATCGTAGCCGTGATCTGGTACCACTGGGAATCGGGAACCCATGGGGATAATGTGAAGATATACGATGCAGGTAACGATTCCACCCCAGGACCCGTCAACTTTAGTCAGTCCATTACAGCTACTGGCCAAGGATGGTTCAGGGAGGACTTGACCAGTCCGGTTGCGATTTCTGGTGCCTCTGACCTCTGGTGTTCCATCGAAATCACCCAAGCCGTAGGTGGCGAGTTCCCCCTGGGCATTGACGCGGGTCCAGCAATACCCTTCAAAGGAGATATGATCTTATTTAGCGGATCGTGGGGTGAGTTGCGGAATTTTGGTTTAGACTTCAACTGGCATATTCGAGCTATTGTGGACTCTGGGGCAGTACCTCCCAACTTAGATGTTCGACCCTTGACCATCAACAGCCCGGCAGGGGTGGTCGTGCCGAACACCTCCCTCCAACCCGCGGTGACGGTGAGAAATCAGGGGCTCGATCCAGCTACCTTCGATGTTATCTGCAACATTGACAGCTCTGGAGGGCCTCAGGTTTACAGCGATACCTTCAATTTTGTAAATTTGGCCAGCAGTACGGACTCCTCCATCACCTTCGGTCCCTGGACACCCGGTGGATCAGGTGCCGTCTATGATGTGA
>JADFOU010000249.1 GCA_022562655.1 candidate division TA06 bacterium | reverse complement strand
ATGACAAATAAAGTGGAAGAAAAATTTCTATTTTTCATTTGATTATAAGTATGCCTCCGTGACCCAATAGCCAAAGACCCCGATCGCAGGAGAATTTTTTCATTTTTCACTGGTTTTAAGTAATGTGGTTAAAATTGCCTTCTGGACGTGAAGTCGGTTCTCTGCCTGATCCAATACGATGGACTGGGGTCCGTCCAAGACTTCTTCCGTAATCTCTTCACCGACGTGGGCGGGTAGGCAGTGCATGACCCAGGCACCCTGTTTGGCTTTCGAAAGAAGTTGAGGGTTGACCTGAAATCTCTGAAAGGCATCTTTCCGCTCCTCAGCCTCTTCTTCCTGCCCCATGGAAGTCCAGGCATCCGTATAGACCACGTCACTTCCCTCCACTGCCTCAAAGGGGTCGTGGAAGACTTGGATACTGGGTATTGGGTGTTGGGTATTGGGGTTTGATTGTCTCGCCTTCTCGAGGATATCGGAATCGGGTTCATATCCTTCAGGACAGCCCACCCGCATTTGAATCCCTAAGATCCCGCAGAGGAGGAGGAGGGAGTGACAGACGTTATTCCCGTCCCCAACATAAGCCAGAGTGAGATCCGTGATGGGTGATGGGTGATTCGGTTTTCGGGCTACCTTCTCTTTCAGGGTGAAGAGATCTCCCAGGGCCTGACAGGGATGTTCCCTGTCTGAAAGCCCGTTAATGACTGGAATGGTGGCATGCCGGGAGAGTTCTACAACTGTCTCGTGGGCAAAGGTTCTTGCCATAATCCCATCACACCATCGAGATAGATTCCTCGCCACATCCTTCACCCTTTCCCTTTTGCCCAGTTGGATATCGGAGGGAGAAAGATAGATCGCACTCCCTCCCAATTGGGTCATCCCTGTCTCAAAGGTCACCCTCGTTCTGAGAGAGGGTTTTTCAAAGATCATTGTTAGAGTCTTCCCCTTCAGAGGTGTATCAAGGATTTCACCGCTCTTCTGTTTTGCTGTGAGGTCAAAGATCTTCTCGATTTCAATCTTTGTAAGATCAGTTATGGAGACGAGATCCTTTTTCACAGATTTGGAAAATGGAGATTGGTTAATGGAAGATGGAAATTTGTAATGGAAAATTGAAAATTGAAATTGGAAAACAGGTCTTATCCTCTAATTTCCAATCTCTAATATCTATAACCAATTTCGAATTTCCAATAACGAATTTCTAAGCCTTTCATAGGATATAACGGCTCAGATCCTGATCCTCCACAATCTCCTTGAGGGTATCCCGAACCTTCTTTTTGTTGATGAGAATCTTCTTCCGCCTGGAATCGGGTAGGGAGAAGAGGATCTCTTCCAAGAGGGTGGTCATAATGGTTTGGAGTCTCCGCGCCCCAATATCCTCTGTTCCTTCATTTACCTGGAAGGCAAAGTACGCGATCTCGTCCACAGCATCCGGAGTGAATTCCACACTCACCCCTTCTGTCTCCAGGAGGGCGGTGTATTGTTTCAGAAGGGCATTCTTTGGCTCCACAAGGATCCGTTGAAAATCTTCCTTCGTAAGGCTTTTCAATTCCACCCGAATGGGAAATCGCCCCTGAAGTTCCGGAATGAGGTCCGAGGGCTTTGCCTGATGGAAGGCGCCCGCGGCGATGAAAAGGATGTGGTCGGTCTTGACAAATCCGTGTTTGGTGAGGACATTGGTCCCTTCCACAAGGGGAAGGAGGTCCCGCTGGACTCCTCCCCGGGAGACATCGGGTCCGCTCCGACTATCCATCGCAACGATCTTATCAATCTCATCCAAGAAGATGATTCCTGAATTTTCAGTCCTCTTCTTCGCCTCGGCAATTGTCTCATCCATATCAATCAATTTTTCCGCCTCCTCTTGGCTCAGGATGCGATGGGCCTCTTTCACCGTTACCTTTCTCGTCTTTTTCTTCTTGGGGAGGACACCGGAGAACATCTCCTGAAGGTTCATCTCCAGGTCCTCAGAGCCGGTAACAGGAAGGATCTCAACAAAAGGGAACATCTGTCGCTGGACCTCTATTTCAACCATTCGATCATCTAATCCTCCTCCCCGGAGCATCTTCCTCAAGTTTTCCCGGGTTCGATGGATCTGTTTCACCCTCTCCCCCTCCGGTCCGCTTGGGGCGGATTGAGGAGATTGAGGCAAGAGGAGATCCAAGAGCCGATCTTCCGCCAAGTCTTTTGCTTTCTCCTCCACCTCTTCCGATTTTTCGGTTCGAACCATACTGACAGCGATCCCCATCAAATCCCTCACCATAGCGTCTACATCCCTCCCCACATAACCCACTTCAGTGAATTTGGAGGCCTCTACCTTGATAAAGGGTGCCTGAGAGAGTTTGGCAAGCCTTCGAGCGATCTCCGTCTTCCCGACCCCTGTGGGACCGATGAGGATAATATTGTTGGGCATAATCTCCTCCCGGAGATCCTCCCTAACCCGCTGTCTTCGCCATCGATTTCTTAAGGCGATGGCGACCGCCTTCTTCGCCTTCTCCTGCCCGATTACATATTTATCCAGGGCTTTGACGATCGCCTTGGGTGTGAGGTCCGTCTGAGGCAGGTTCTCCTTACTTTTTTCTTCTTCTTTGACGAGAGGAATAACCTTGGCATCCATAGTTTTCTCCAGTTTTCTCCCAAACTTTATATTATCATAAATCAGTCATCCATTCAATATCAAAATTCCTACTAAGAATGGTTAAATGGTAATTTGTTAAATGGTTAAATTTAACCCGTCACCGAATCGAAGCCTGTCCTGGCGTCAGGCCAGGGATCTCCGTAGCTTAACAGCCAAACCCCCGAGTAGGAGAATTACCAACTACCGTCTCTCTAATCCAGTGTCTCAATGAAGAGGGTTTCGTTGGTATAGACACAGATGGAAGCGGCGATTCGGATAGACTGCTCTACGATCGATTTGGCATCCAGGTTGGAACAAGCGACCATCGCCCGAGCAGCGGCAAGGGCATAAGAACCTCCCGATCCAATGGCTATGATTCCATCATCCGGCTCAATCACATCCCCAACCCCGGAGATGAGATAGGAGTGTTTCCCGTCAATAACGGCAAGGAGGGCTTCCAACCGTCGGAGGATCTTGTCTGTCCTCCACTCCTTCGCCAATTCTACAGATGCACGGGAGAGATTCCCGTGGAACTCATCCAATTTTATCTCAAACTTTTCAAAAAGGGTAAAGGCATCCGCCGCGGAACCGGCAAAACCTGCGAGGATTTTTCCTCCATAGACTTTTCGGATCTTATTCGCCTGGGCTTTCATAATGGTATCCTCAATGGAGACCTGACCATCTCCCCCCAAAGCGACCTTTCCCTTATTCCGAAGACCCAGAATTGTGGTTGAGTGAAACATCTCATCCTCCCTCGATAATGACAAATCCAAATTTCCAGGCACCCAAATTCAAAACAGAAAAAACACGAGATTTCTGATCCCTCTCGCGCCGTTTCGGTGTGTTTATTGATGGAAGCCAAACGAAGGCTCAACGGCGGACGGACACCGGCGTTCGGTGCCCCGCAACTGGAGAATAGAGATGCTATTGCAAAAACAGTTTCGCAGTGTGGTCTCGGTTTCGCTGATCGTCGGCCTCCTTTCGGCGGCCGCCTATGCCCTGACCGCCGGTCGGGCAGACGATTCAGCCCAGTCCGGCGTGCTCAACGGTGAGCACGCCCCGGTCCCGCTTGTCGGTGACGGCCACAACCTCCAGCCGGCCGGCAACGGGATTACGCTCAGCTCGGCCATCCTTGAGCATCCACCGGGCGAAGGCCCGGGCGGC
>JADFOU010000248.1 GCA_022562655.1 candidate division TA06 bacterium | reverse complement strand
TATCTTCTGAACCTGAACGAAGAGCCTCCTCTTTTGCAGCATCGACAATCTCATTCAGATGCTTTCCTATTACTGCGTCGTAAGCGAGATCATGTGCCTTTGGATTAACCCTTGACTCGACTGGGAGTGAGGAGATGTATGAATTGATCTCATCCTTGTACTTCTCGTAATGAGGCTTTTCCCTGATGGCTGCCCCGGAGAGATCTGCAATTGCGTTGAGACCAGTCTCCTGAAGAGGTTTCAATTTCGAATCCTCAAAGTCAGACAGCCTCCTCTGAACCACAGTATCTACCAAGGAGAGGATCTCATCCGCAGCGGAATCATCTCCCTCAGCGATAGCTGTTTTAATCTTGCTGAGGTCGAGTGGAGTTGGCTTCTTTGCAGCAGGAGCAGCAGGGAGTGGTGCAGCTCTAAGGTTATTCATCGCTACTTCCATTCCACCCTGCAACTTGCCAATCGTCTCATTGAGGCCGCTGATGGTCTGTTCCAAAGCGCTGAATTTCTCAAGCGAGACAAACTCATCGGCCTTCTTTCCACCGTCACCTTCTCCTGCATCTCCCGAACTTCCAGCACCAGGATCTCCTGCATCCCCCGGTTCCTTAAAAACGTCTCCAGCTTCAATCATCAATTTTCGAAACATCTCTACCTCCTATTTTCCTTTAACTGCTTTCAGATAATTGTGATACTGCTCTTCTCTTCTCTCCTCTTTTCCATAGAAAGAGAGTAGGTAATCATAAGCCGTCTTCTTGCCCCTTGCCTCTTTTACATCAGCCCACTCCTTGGCTGTGTGTTCTTCGGCTAATGCAGTATCCCCAAGACTCTTCATGTGCTCAAGAAAATCAGCTCTAGCCTCAAGATTGGATTTCAAAAAGTTTAGCCATGCTCTCATACGGCGACTCCTGGCGGCGGTTGCGTTGCAGTGAGCTGACCAAAGATCTGACCCAGCTCATTTAGTCCACCTTGATCGACATCCATCTTATCGAGTTCTGCATTTGCGTCAATGATGAAGGTATCAGGATCCCTGATCTGATCGAATGTCCTTATTGTCCTGTCGATGATCTCACCTGAGACCTCAGCAATCTTTCTTGCAACATCTCTTACAGGCTGAGGCACCTGCGGATTTGAGGCGATCTGAACCAGGAGCAGCGTCTTCTCGTAATAGGTTGCAAGGACGTTGACAAGGAGAAGAGCATTCTGCTTGTCCGCATCGCTGTTGATCGAAGATGAAGAAGCGGTCATCTCAACGCTCATTGCCTCATCGAAGTCCTTTGATTTTAAAGTCTCGATGATAATTCTTGCGTCTTTAAATCCCATCACCTCAGTGATGTGAGTCTCAACTTTCTTATCTCCTGCCAAGAGTCTCTCCTGATATCGAAAGAGGCACTGCTTGATTGCTCCTGCGGTTGCCTTTCTCATTGAGGCGAAGGCAGGGGCAAATCTGCGATTGGCCTGCTGAAGGAAACTGAGAGCGGTAATCCCTGGAGTCCTCGATCCTGCGATAGAAGAGGGGCGGGGTGACGAGATCTCCGAAGCTCCTACTCTTCTCTCTGCAAGAGAGATAGTCATGGTCTCAGCCTGAAGAGAGGAAGGATAAATTTCTCCGAGCTGTTCCGCCTTAAGATCATCAGGATTATCCATCTCAATATTTCGGTTAGGCCAGATCTTAAAGTTGGGCTCAACAGTTCCTGTCTTCGATTTCCAAAGACGAGAGTTCGCAAGGAGCATATTCAAGACCCGGTGATTGTGAATGTTAGTTGTCTCTTCCTGGTAGCTTGCAAGCATTTCCATCACTCCCACCCCATTGAAGAGATGAGCTCTGATCTGATACTGCATTGTCTCAAAGGGACGATTATCAAACGGATTAAACATCACCTTCATAATTTTGCGTGAAGCCCTGTCCCATATGACCAGGAGATCTTCAGCCTTACCATCATTGTCAACATCGAAGTAACAATAGAGATCATGAATCTCATATGAGTCGCCAAACTTTTTCGAATCTGTTCTGGCGAGAGTTTCCCTTCGACTCTTTACCCAACCAACAGTTCCAGTGGGAATGACGCCTTCGAGATCCAAACCTTGACGCTCTGCTCTCTCATCTAATTCTGCCTGGGTATACCAGAACCTGGCTGAGATCCACTGCATCTCTTGGATATCTCTGGTTGCACCTCCAGGAGTTATGAAGTCCTCAGGGGGGATGGGGAAAACTCTCGGACCTCTTTTCTGAACTTCTGAGATCTTCGTCTTCCTGATCTTCTCAGTCCAAGGAATGTAGAAGATTCCGGTTCCAAGTTGAACATCATCGAAGATGGCATCATCGCTGGAATCCCGTATCCCTGCCTCATTTGTAGCGACATAATTTGCGAACTTCTGAATCCCCTTCGCCGCCTCTACGTTCTCTTTGTTCGTCGGCCTCACAGTGAGGAGGGGGGAGATTGAGAAGATGAGATCGATAGCTTGTGCATAGATCGTGTCCGTTGCAATTGCACCTAAGGTAATCTCAGTATTCGGCGCATTCTCTATGGGGGTATTCCTCACTGCAACTTTCGGTACTCCCTCGTAGAGACGGAGGGATTCCCTCCAGAACATATCCTGAGGGCTGCGGGAGGAGAGGGCGAGCTCAAGCTCATCCGTGATGAAGTCCTTCAAACGGTTCTTCTGCTCTTCGGTGAGATTGAGTTTCTGAGCCGTTTTAAATTTTACAATTGTTTTCATCTCTTTCTCTTACGATGATGTTTACTCTTCTTTGCCTTCTTCCGTCTTGCCCCACCTGCCCTGGCTCCAAAAAATCCTCTCTGTTTCTTAGTTAGTTTCTTACCGCGAACAGAACCATGCCGAAGTATTTTCCTGGCCTTGGCTTTGGTAAGTTTCCTTGCCACTATGTCCCCGCTGCAACACCACTCACTAGAGTCAGGTCTGAAGAAGCCGGATTGTTGATACTCACATTCTGAACCCCAGCTCCGGCATCAATCGTGGCATCTAAGATGACAAGAATACCGCCCAATTTCAATTCGATTCCTGAATCGGACTGTCCATCAAGTCGAACCGTAATTGGGAGATCACTTGCCTTGATGATGAGGGCTTCGACTGTTGCCAACTCTGCTACCGGCAATGCCGAGAAAGATGATGGATTACCGTCAGCCGCTTTTTCGTAATTGAATTGCTGAGATTCATCCACTACCAATCTCTTAACCACTGGGAATCCAGCAATAGGAACTCCCCCTATTTCTACCTGAATTGTAACCTTTAAGTTAGGCACTCTTCCTACCTCCTCTTCAGTATGACCAAAAGAACCAAAACTGCCAGGGACGCCTGGGGGAACAAAACCGGATAAACCGATTGGGACATCATTAACAAGATTTACTAGGATACCGAAATCATCGTCATCATAAAAGACCCACTGAATCTTACCGCCGCTATTGCTTATAGTCCGACCCCCATGAAGAATCCGATAATCGTCAGTGGTTTGACTATATGGGAGTTCCGATCCCCACGACGACATTCCATTCGTAGACTTGTGGAACACAACATCTACAAGTGACAGCCACGATCCGCCTTTTAAGTACGCAACGTACACATCGTCGTTTTGCTGATTGATGACCATTGCTACTTGTGCCGATGATCCCTGATCTGTAAAGATGTTTGTCTTAGCCGTTATAGTAGGAGACGCAATTGAATTTACTGTCAAATCCCACGTCAGCAAATCATCACCCGAATTATTATCGTTGGAGTGCGCTACGAGAAGTAAATGCTTGTCGCTAATACGAATCACTCCGTCCATATTCCTGTGTAAAG
>JADFOU010000247.1 GCA_022562655.1 candidate division TA06 bacterium | reverse complement strand
ATCCCAATTCTGAGGAATCGGAGATCACCATTGCTTCCGCCTCCCTGGCCGAAGGTTGGGCAGGGAGTTCGGGCTCGGCAGGCGGACTCAATCCACTCGCCCGATACGCCCGAATCGGGTGAGGGCAAGTAGGAGAAATGTAGTTCTTATAAGAAGAAAGGAGGTGAGGCGAGATGGCGGAGGATATGATCATCGTGGTCTCAAAGGCGAAGGTCTATGCGAGGGATAAGCATAAAATGAGGCTTTCGGAGGAATATCTACAGGCACTGAACCAGGAAGTCAGAAATCTCATCGATAGAAGTGTTCAGAGTGTTGAAAGCGGTCGGGTCACTGTTAAAGCGAGAGATCTTAACCGCCAATGAGAGAGTACGGAGGAAAAGTTGTGGGGGATGCCCTCCTGCAGAGAGCATCCCCCTTTCGCTGCCATTGTATCCTATTACTTCCTCTTGCGGGCTGCCTTCTTCTTAGTTGTCTTCCTCTTGGTGACAGCCTTCTTCTTCTTTTTTGGCGCCACTGCTTTTCACCTCCTTTACCGTGTTCTGCTGCCTTTCCGAGGGACCCCTACTCCAACCACTAAGTTCAGCTTCATCTGTTGGGACTCCTTCCGGCTTCGTTCAAAAGCTGCTTTGGGTCGGGTCTGATAAAGCTGAATAAGCTCAAAGGCATGGGAGATGATCCAAAGGTCCTCTTCGGCAAACACATTGTAATCAAGTTCACCTCTTCGGATCTTGTTGGGCTTCACTAAACCGGCACGGACATAATAAGTAAGTTTTTCTCGTGTTAGCCCTGGGACTCTCGACAGAATTTCACCCGCAGTCATTCGATTTAAAGCAGTGAATTGATGATTAGTCAATAGTTAAATATAATTATTAAATCCTTCTACTCTTAATATCTGTATTTAGACAAATCCTTTTAACTAAATATAGGAACTATTAAAAATTTGTCAAGTCTTTTTTATCATTTTTTATTATTTTTTTAGATTGACACCCTCATCCCCTTCGGCTAAATTTGTTTACAGGATTCATTGAAAAATGAATCCTGTGGAGACGGGTTCTAAAATCGAAAGAAAATGAGTCCATCCAAGTCAAGGTCTCTCAAGATTCTCTCCGGTTTCAAGGGGAAAAAGGTACTTGTGATAGGGGACCTGATGCTGGATCGTTATCTCTGGGGAGCAGTCTCCCGAATTTCCCCTGAAGCCCCTGTACCAGTCGTTGAGGTCTTCAAAGAGACGGTCTCTCTGGGAGGAGCCGCTAATGTAACAAAAAATCTAGCAGACCTCGGGGGGAGACCTCTTTTGGTAGGAGTCATCGGGAATGACTCAACAGGACGCATTTTCAAAGAAGAATTGAGACATCTCGGGTTGGAGAGTGAAGGGGTCTTTGTGGAGAAGGGAAGACCGACCACCCTCAAGACCCGAATCATCGCCCACCATCAGCATGTGGTTCGTGTGGATCGAGAGACGAGGAATCACCTGGACGAGAAGCTTCGGCGGAAGATCCTCCAGTTCATTCATTCCCAAATCCCACAGGTGGATGGAGTTCTATTTGAAGATTATGACAAGGGGGTTCTCGATTCGAAGATGATTGAAGAGATCATCGCCTATTCAAAAGGGAAAACCATCACTGCCGATCCTAAACAAAACCATTTCTTCGCCTACAAAGGAGTAACCCTCTTTAAACCCAACCAGCGGGAGGTGGAGCAGATCTTCGCTCGAAAGCTTGAAACGGATGGGGTCGTCCATGAAATCTTGCAGGAGATCCAAAAACGCCTCTCGGGGTCGGCTATACTCTTGACCCGTGGGGAGAAGGGGATGGCAATTCTCGATGGGAACACCCTCTCCACGATTCCTGCTACGGCTAAAGAGGTCTTTGATGTCACCGGTGCTGGAGACACTGTCATCGCCACCTCCACCCTGGCCCTTCTTGCAGGGGCAAATGTCAGAGAAGCGGCGTGGATTTCGAATCAGGCGGCAGGGATTGAAGTGGGGAAATTAGGAGCCGCCTCAGTTACCTTACAAGAATTGGAAACAGTCATTGTGTAGGGGCGAACCTGTGTGTTCGCCCTCTGATGGGAGCTGGGCAGACACATAGGTCTGCCCCTACAATGTTGAGATGGGAAAAATTGTTCAATTAAAAAACCTTCTCCAAATCCGCAAAAGGGCGAAAAGAGAAGGAAAGGTGATCGTATTCACCAACGGATGCTTCGACCTCCTCCATCGGGGGCATATTGAATTTCTGGAGAAAGCAAAATCTTTGGGAGACCTTCTCATGGTCGGGGTCAATAGCGACCATTCGGTTCGGAAGATTAAGGGGAAGGGAAGACCTATTGTTCAAGAAGAGGATCGATCCCATCATTTAGCCTCCCTCCAGAGCGTGGATTATGTCACCGTCTTTGACGAAACCACTCCTGAAAAGTTGATTGATGCAATTCGCCCAGATATTCTGGTGAAGGGTGGGGATTACAAGAAGGAGGAGATTCTGGGTCGGGAAACAGTGGTGAGGTTCGGGGGAAAGGTCTTGACTCTCCCTCTGGTGAGGGGTTATTCAACCAAGCGACTCATCCAAAAAATTCAAAAATTGAAATGAAAAATTGCAACCACAATCCTGTCCTGCCTGCCTGACCGGTAGGCAGGCCCGCCCGTGGGTGGGGCAAAGGGAGAATCGGGCTCGGGGCAACAGGCCAGGGATTCCACGAGATTAATGCTTCGCCTATGGCGGAGTGAAATCTCGTGGTTACGCTTTTTGATGGTATTTTTTCATTTTTCATTGCATGATTTGGAACCTGAACACCTACTATTTCGTCCCTTTTAGAGGATATCCTCAAACCCAGTTGAATACTCTATGGAGAGAGAAAGGGATCTAGATCTCTTAAGACGGACAGCAGAGGGAGATGACGCCGCCTTCAACATCCTTGTAGAACGGTATCAAAGGACTCTCTTGAACTTCCTGTACCGAATGGTTAGAGATGGAGAGGTGGCGGAGGATCTCCTTCAGGAGACCTTTATTCGGGTATACCGGACACGAGAAAAACCGATCGAGAACTTCTCGGCGTGGGTGTTTACCATAGCATCAAACCTGGCCCGGGACGAAATTCGAAGGAGGGGAAGAAGGCGCCTCACCTCCCTGGATGAAATGGAAGAAAAAGGAAATAGAATACCGCAGTCAGAATTTGGATATCGGAATTCGCCATGGAGTCCAGAAGACCCTGAGACCTATGCGGCCAATGGGGAACTGAGGAGCCGAATCGAGGAGGCAATAGGTCGTCTCGATGAGAAATATCGGGTCGTTGTTCTCCTTCGGGACATTGAGGGACGCACCTATGAGGAGATCAGCGTTATCCTGGGGATGCACCTCGGGACCGTAAAGTCCAGATTGAACCGGGCAAGACTCAAATTGCAGGAGGATTTACGTCCTTATCTCAATGGATCAAATCCGCATCTTGCGGACAATTCGGAAAAAGGAGGATTGAATGAATTGTAAAGGTTCGGAAAGCCTCACTTTGGAATACTTTGACAGAACCCTTCCAGCGGATCAAAAGAAAGAACTCGAGGATCATATTGGAAGGTGTGAATCCTGTCTGAAGATCTACAACCGCCTCTCCGTTCTCCTCTCTGAGAAATCTCATCTCCAGCGGTTTCAAGTTCCTCCCCAATTCCAGCAGAAACTGTGGAGTCGAATTCAGTCTGAAAGCACGAAGCAGGAAGCAGGAACCAGCTCGATTCGGTCCGCATTCCGTATACCAAGGGTCTGGGTTCCTCGTTTGAGTCATGGATTCGCTTTTCTCTTTTTAGCAA
>JADFOU010000246.1 GCA_022562655.1 candidate division TA06 bacterium | reverse complement strand
CCCGCAGTCTGCAAGAGGAGCTATGTAGACCCCGCGGTCCTCCGGGCTTATGTGAAAGGGAATGTAATGAAAATCACCGCCTCCAAAGCCACATCCGCCCCAGGGCGCTTGCCTGCCGGTAGGCAGGGACTGACTCAAAATGAGGAGGACTTCAACCGATTCTTGGAGGAAATAGAAAGTGACAAAAAGTCACTGGAAAAGGCTTTGCAGGGAAAGAGGAAAGAGAGGTATGAGGCAGAGTCCGAGAAGATTAAGGAGAATCAGAAGACCCCCGAAGCTCGGAAGCGTCATAAATTCAGATCCGCAGAGTGGACCCACCCGAATGGTCACCCCCGGTGTCTTCTCTGTGGTGATGAGCCTCGGGTTCCACGCAAAGGAGAGAAGCCCGACAAGAATGGCAATGGGATGTGTGATGGACACGAAAGAGACCAAGACAAGTGGGATCGCACAGTAGAGGAAGAAGAAATCCCAGCGACTACAACGGAGAAGGCATTGAGGATCAAAGGCGAGCCGGGGCTGATTCTAAAGCCCTCAAAAGAGGACCCCCAAGTGAGACGCTGGCAGAGGGAAAAAGGGCTGGTTGTCAGGGAAAGGACAGGGAGATATAGGGTAAAACAGGGAGAAAATAGGGAAAACGGGAATTTTGCCTATGAGTGGGGGGGTAAGGTCACGAAAGGCAAATATGGGCAGGTCGAGGAGATCCCTATTGGCCTTATAGAAAGAAACCCAGAGCAACCCCGCAAGACCTTCCCAGAGGAGAAATTGAAGGAGTTAGCGACCTCTATCCGGGAGAAGGGTCTGAAGACCCCTATCAAACTCCGCCCTCATCCAGAGGAGGTGGGAAAGTTTATGATCGTGGCCGGGGAGCGGAGGACCCGGGCACACCAGATGTTAAAGCGTGAGACCATCAGGGCGATAGTTGAGCCAATGTCGGGGGCAGAGGCAATTGAGGAGTCCCTTTTGGAGAATATCACCCGTGAAGACCTCAACCCCATTGAGGAGGGGGCGGCGTATCAAGCTCTCTTCGATAGGGGATGGTCGCAGGATCGGATCTCGGAAGTAACGGGGAAGCCGAGGGCGACCATCTGGACATACTCTACCCTCACCCGATTGGTGCCGGAGGCAAAGACATTGGTCATTGGCAAAAATATGGGGATAGCGATGGCTATCAAGATCGCCTCCCTGGAAGACCCTGATTTACAGAGGGTGGCCTTGAAGAAGGCGAAGACGGGGGAATTGACCACTGAAGAATTCAGCCTCTACATTTCTGCCCTGAAAGCCGAGAAGGACATCCTCCCGATGTTTGGAGGGGAGTTGGAGAAGTGGAAGAAGCTACCAGAGGGAGTAACGAAGCAAAGGGCGAAGAGCATAGTCAATCGGTTCAACGGGCTTTTAGGGGATGTAGCGAAGTTAATCCGCAGGGCGATCCGCTCCGATGATCTCAAAGTCTATGCCCGGGTCCTTGAGGGAGATTTGAATAAGAAATTGAGTGAGATCGAGGTTGTCGAACGGTCCGTCAAGAAAATCAAGCAAGCCCTCATTTTGGAGAGGGAAAGGCGGGGGGGATACATGAGGGCGCCATGAGCAAGGCACAAGAGCCTACAGAGGACGCTGGGGAGCGTTTACTGGGAAGGATGGAGTGGAAGATAGGGAGATTGAAGCACCTGGTCGGAATGTTTTCGGAATTGGCAGAAAGGGCGAAAAAGGGTGGTAAAAAGGAAAAAATAGGAATTAAAAAGGCATTGAATGTCGTTTTGAGCCTCTTTAAAGGAAAGCGGATCAAGGGGGAGCCAGGGCTGGTCTTGAAACCATCAAAGGAAAATCCCCAAGTGAATAGATGGCAGAGGACGGGGGAGAAGGAGAAACCCGAAGGAAAGGGGAAGAAGGAATTTAGTGTGTTAGGTGGGACGCAAAGGGGAATTCTATTCAAATTCAGGTTTGAAGGAAAGAAGATGGTTGGCGAACTTATTCTTAATAGAGGGATGGGGTCGAGACGGGAGATAATAGAAGTAGAGAGGAAAAGAGAAAAAGATGTAAAAAAGGACCCGTAGACTGGGGCGTGGAGAGATGTCATTATAGAAACGGAAGATTTGATAGCTGTAACTGGGAGGGATGAAAAAGGAAATCTGAAGACTTGGCTACCCCTTTATTCGATGATAGAGGAAGAAGATTATCAGGAACTTCTGGCTATTTTCAAAACCGGGAAGATTCCACCTATGAAGTCGGAAGAGGAGAAATTATTGGAGCGATTTAAGAGTCTTGGATATTTTAAGAAGATTCATCGGGAAGTAGACATTGCAAGTAGTGTTATGCGGAGGGTCAATGGGATTTTGGAAGGTTTCTTTAAGATGATCCCAAAATTAAAGGACATTTTAGGTAGATATCCATTGACTCTTGAGGTGAGAAGTATTGAGGAAGAAGCGATGGCTTTCTACAGAAAGAGCAAAGGAGGGTGGATGTCTGGAGATTTGGAAGAGAGGGTTATTGTTTTAGATAAAAAGTCTCCGTTCTCTTTAGTTCACGAGTTTTCTCATTATTTGGATGACACCGTAGAGCATGATCAAAAAACTTACAAACAACTCCACGATAAATTGATTGAAATTGGTTTTTTTGATTCACTTCCCTATGCTGCGTGGAGAACATATAATATAGTATCAGAAGCAGATGAAGAAACATACGATAGGATTCTCTCCATCACTACTAAATTAAACCGATTTTTTAGGCTTCAACTTGGGGGACAATTTCTTTCACCTGGTAAATGGATACGAAAGATTGCTGATCCTCCGAGTGAGAAGCTCAAGGAAATACTCGGCAAAATCGGTCTTACGAATGCGGAAAAGGAGGAGATCAAGGAGATCGAAAAAGGGGCATCCGGTAGATGGGGATTTGAATGGATAAAATCTGAATATAGGCAACAAAAAGAGCAGAGGTTACACGAATACTACTCAAGTCCACAAGAAATTAGAGCCAGATTATTCAATCAGTTGTTTTCTACTATGGACCCAGAGTCAAAAATAGCCTTTGTTGGAGATAAAGAACTAAAGTTTAGGGTCATTCCTTCGTTAAAGCAATTTAAAGAAGTGAAGGATTTGGTGGCGAAACTTTTTTGGGGAGTTGACATCAAAAAACTCAAGAAGGCTCTGGAATTGATGGTGACCCTCATCAAAGGGAAGCGGATCAAGGGCGAGCCGGGGCTGGTCTTAAAGCCCTCCAAGGATCCCCGCAAGAGACGATGGCAGAAGACCATCGAGGAGAAGAAGAGCAAAAAGGGAGAGGCAAAGTACGAGTGGGGCGATATGGTTATGGAGAGTGGTGCAGAGAAGGACCGCGAATGGATGATTGTCGGAGTTCATCAGCCTCCATTCGAGACGGGCTATAAACTGGTTGACCTCCAATCGGGGGATCGTGCCCATTTCAAAGAGGAAAAAATAACCCTATTAGAGAAGAAAGGTGCAAAGAAGAGGTTTCTATCGTTGGGTCTTAAAAAGGTCGGATCGGTATTGGTCAGGCCCGTCTCGGTGAAGATCGCCCGTTCGCCGTATTCGAGTGCACGGTTGAGGAGGGTTCGGCTTACGGTAAGCTCTCCGTGGGCGCCATAGAGGTTCCGCACCACAGGCCAATCCAACATGCGCCCGTCCAACCGGCGCAATCCGACCGCCCCGCGCTCGAAGTGCAGCATGTCGAATGCTATGGTCATGGCGTCTTCAAGCAGTTGATCCTGCCCCTGGAGCGTCGTAAGCCGCTCGCTGAGTTCGTAGATCATTTGAAGGCGCTGTTGTGACAGCTCGAGCTGCTT
>JADFOU010000245.1:2236-3813 GCA_022562655.1 candidate division TA06 bacterium | reverse complement strand
TCCCATCGGGTCAGGTTTCCGAACTCGTCTTTCTTCTCCTGTAGTTTCTCAGTGATCGCTTTGCGATACTTGTCCACTTTGAAGAGTTCGAAGAGGACTTTCGTGGCCAATTCCATCTCGAAGGAATCCTTCAGGGCCTCACTCACATATTTTCTGAGGAGCTCAGTGCTGTCGATGGCCACCTTGAGGAACTTTCGGATGGCATGCTTCGCGTTCAGGTTTCCTATGTGGACCTCGCGGAGTACACCATTCTTGAGTATCTTGTTTGCCATCATTCCGTTCAAGCACACCATTCTCTTAGCGAATATGGACCCATTCAATCCAGTGGTCTTGTTGATCGAGTTGGTTACTCGGATCCCAACATGGACTATGTCGCCAACATTCTGAACCGGGGAGAATTTGATGTTGTCAAAGATAAACTCCAGTGTCACAACATCTTGGTAGTCTCGGATCACTCCCTTTCCAGTGAACCCGTATCTCTGGATCTCATCAAGTACGGCCCCGATTGCGTCCTTGTGCTGGACAATCTTGTACCGGGTTGTGGCGATGGTAGCCAGATGATTCTGGTCTACGTTCCAGATGGCGATGTACTTCTCATCCCTGGATAGCTTGCCGTCTTTGCTAATAAAGACGCTCTTCTGCTTTGCTCTGTCCAAGCCGAGTGTCGCGTTCTTGAGTTCCACCAATGTACTTCCTTTCAATTTCTGCCTTAACTGTCTCATTTCCTTCACCTCTTTTTGTGTCTAATTACGTATGACCTCGTGAATAAATCATGGATCATTTGCCTGTACTCATCAGTTATTCCGTAGAGGATCCCGATCACGCTCAGGACACTCAAGATCCCCAGCCCATATCTCTTGGCAGAGGTTCTCAGATCCAGGGTATCGAATCCCTGGGTGATGACTCTCAATCTGAAGGCTGACATCCCGACTGTCCTTCCTGAGAGTGTTATGAATAGGATGTGGTATGCTGCATGGATGATCGCATAAACCGGGACCAGGATTAATGGGTGCAGATTGAATAGGATCTTCAGGATCGCCACTGGCAACCCAACGATCAACAGATCCAGGATCTCCGCCTTGATTCTCTCGGAGATCTTCGCGTAAGAAACTGGGCCCAGAAGAAACTTTCCGCATCCTTCGCAGTAGTTTTCTCCGGGATATACACGCTCCTTACACTCTGGACACTTCACCATTTTACCTGGACTCCGCCTCCGCTTCGTAGTAATAGTATCCCATGGCGCGGATATACATCACCAGATGCTCACCAACTCCAGAAGGATTTTTCTTCCACTTGGTCCACACGACGGGCTCTCCGCCTTGGAAGAATTGGATCGCTGAGATCAACTTCTTGGCTTCCTCTCCATAGATGTCGTACACAAGGAACTCATTCTTCCAGTTCTCAGGATCTTGGTAGGCACTGAAGACCTCTCGCAGATCTCCGACCTTGAATCCTTGGAACTCGGTCTCGTCGATTTCCGCCACTATCTGTTCTGGTGTTTTCATCTTAGTTCACCTCTTCCAAAAACGAGACCGCTATCTGGTAAGCGTAGTCTGAAGTCTGCCTCTGCCAAGCGA
>JADFOU010000245.1:0-2226 GCA_022562655.1 candidate division TA06 bacterium | reverse complement strand
AAGCGACTTCTCTCGGGGACCACCTGAACCCATTGCTCTTCAATCGAGACCTGACTTCCTCGGAAGGCTTCCCCGGGAATCTGACTTGGACCCGGTTGAGATCTTCGTTGTGTGAGACCTCGACCCCATCTTTTTCAACCGTCTCGTAGGTCTTGCCTTTCTGGGCTTCAAGGTATTTGATCCTCTGCTTCACTCTGCGAATGTTCCCGCCGAGATTCGAGAGCACATACGAGGGAAGACTCTCTTCTCCAGCCGCTCTCAGCTCCTTGTTCTTGGCCTTGAGTGCTTCACGGTACGATTCCATCTTGGCCAGCTTCACGGTTAGCTTGCTGACTGCCTCTGGATCATCCGAAGAAATAGCCCTGGGGTTCTCTATGTTCTCAACTTTGCGCCTGTAGTGTTCGGCTTTCTCTCTCTCCTCGAAGGACTTCCTCATGCTGTTGTCCATCCGTTCCAGATCGCGCCGGTGTCTCTTCTCAGAATGATGACCCACCAGAATTGGCTGACCCATGGGGATCATGTCGGAAATCGCGTTGCTCCTCTTCCTCTGGGAATCTGCTTCGCGTTCAGCTCTATCCGCACGAGCTAAATAACGCTCACGTTTCTCTTCTTGACGTTCCTGATAAGTGTTTTTCATCGTTCACTTCACCTCCATATATAATATTGATTACAATCTTATTAAATGTTTTGGTCCAGTAGTGAATTTACTATACTAATTAGATTCACTTAAATGGATAGGATTTCCATTTCGGGGCCCGGGAAACATCAAAACCTCACATTCATTCCGAGGGCTTTCATGAGGTCTCTAAGACGTTGTTTTTGATCTCCTTCAGGTATGTCTCTCAGCTTGGGATTCTTCCCCATGGTGGCTTCCATACTGTCCAAGATCTCCCTGACTTCCTTTATCATCTCTGCCTTGGTCTTAGTCTGGAATGCCACCACATGGCCGGGTACTTCCAGCTCATCTCTCAGTTCACGCTTCATCTTTCTCACCTCTGAGTCTCTTGATCGCATTCTTGACATTCTCCAGCTTGAGATCCAGAGTCTTCGCAATGATCTCTGCGGAGTATCCCCTGTCATGGAGCCGAACGAATGCCTCTGTCTTCTGTCGCTCATTCATCGTTGTCACCTCTTTCCTGTTCGCGCTCGTGTTCCATTCCTGCCTCGATCATGAAGTCCTCTTCCTCGAAGGAGAGCTCGACTCCCATGCTTCCTCTGAACTTCTTCTTTTTCATCTTCTTCAACCTCCAATTTGAATCAATGATGGGGCCTCTTTCATCGGGCAACCAGATCCGACACCCTCAGCCCTGGTCTCTTCTGGACTGTCCCCCTCAGCAAGTGCTTCCTCTCTGATCTTGAGGAGCTCATCGTACCCGATCCCAGGCTTGAAATCGTTCGGTGAGTTCTTCTGCAATTCGAGGATCTCCTCGTAATGGTGAGGGTACTTCCTGGCCAGGACCTTGAGGCTCTTCACTGGCTGGTAAGGGCACAAGTAACAGCCCGTCCGGTTGAACTGGACATGGAAAGGCTCGGCCCATCCGCGCTCGATCAAGTACTCACGAGCGTCTTCTTCGTTCCAGTCCCAATCGACCATGGGGTAAATGTGTCCATCATCATGCTTTGATTTCCCCGTCCTTGGATTAGGGGTCTTGTAGAATTTGACACGCTTCTCCTCGTTTTTGGCGAAGCCGAGGTAGCGGTAGTGGCCATTGCAGATCTTGTTTCCTGGGACCATCTTCGATTGACGACTCCACCAACAACCGGGATCCTTGGCCATCGGCCATCCCCTCTGCTTGCCATCATGGAATCCACCGACCCTCTTCCCGTAGAACCAATCCTCAAAGGTCGCGCCTGACTTGGTCGCATGAGGTTGGATCCACTCGACCTCAACCCCGATGGTCTCCTTGGTGTACGCACTCATTCTCTTGACATAATCATAAAGTTCAGGGAACTCCTTCCCGGTGTCGAAGAAGATGATCTTGTCGATTGGATCTCCGAGCTCGATCATCCGAAGGAGCATTGCTGCTGAGTCCTTGCCTCCAGAGAAGGAGACAATGTGAAGCTTCTCTTTCCGGTACTCAAGGAGTTTTAGTTGTTTCATCTCAGGGCCATCCTCACTTCCACCAGATCTCCAAATCCACCGGCCACCATCTCAAGTAGGCCGTACAAAAACTCTCCGACTCTCTGCATTGCTTTCATTTTCTTCACCTCACCACATAACTTCCT
>JADFOU010000244.1 GCA_022562655.1 candidate division TA06 bacterium | reverse complement strand
GACGGTAGATTTGACTGGAGGCAATGCCAAATGAAAAATGTAAAATGAAAAGGGATAGGAAGAAACCACGAGATTTCACAGATTTCCTCAAGATTTTTCTTCTCTGTGCTAATCTTGTGTAATCTTGTGGTTGCATTTGGATTTTGTCATTTATCATTGATGATTACCTGCCTTCCCTCGACCTTGAGCCTCCCCTCACTATAGAGGCGAATCGCCTCGGCATAGATCCGATGCTCCTCTTTTAAGATCCGCTCGGAGAGGCTTTCCACTGTGTCGCCCGGAAGAACCGGAACAACAGCCTGAGTGATGATGGGTCCCCCGTCTATTTCATCGGTGACGAAATGAACAGTACAACCGGTATACTTCGCACCATACTTGAGGGCCTGCTTCTGGGCTTCCAGACCCGAAAAGGAAGGGAGGAGGGCAGGATGGATATTCATTATCCTCCCCTGAAAGGAGATGAGGAAATGGTTCATCAAAATCCGCATGAAACCTGCCAGGATGACCAGTTCGACTTGATGCTCTTGAAGGCACGTCACATACCCCTCCTCCGCCTTTGGATCAAGATTGGTTTTGTGACTTCCCGGAGGGAGATAGATCGCCTCGATCCCGTATTGCCTTGCCCTCTCAAGAGCCTGAGCATCGGGGTGATCACTGATCACCACACGAATTTCAGCAGAAAGACGTCCCGATTCGATATTTTGGATGATCGCCTCAAGATTGGACCCACGATCCGAGGCAAGGACGCCTAATTTTAACATAAGACGGTAATTGATAATTCATTAAATGGTAAAACCTGTCAGGTCCTGAACCCTGGCCTGGCGTCAGGACAGGCTTGTTTCAGGACAGGTCAGGATTTAACCATGAAACCATTCACCATTTAACCATCCTTACAAAGTGATGTCAACAAAAAAGAGGTTGACCGATCTGCCTAAAAATGGTTAAATGGTTATGGGTAACTGGTTAATTTATCTAACGATAGCACCATTTAACTATCTGGCTTTTCAACAAGTTAACCACCAACCATGCGCTGGTCTAAACTCTTTATTCCAACCTTGAAAGAAACCCCTGCCGAGGCAGAGGTGAAGAGTCACCAACTTGCCTTGAAGGCAGGTCTCATTCGTCCCCTTGCCTCCGGTGTCTACTCGATTCTCCCCCTTGGGTGGAAGGTCTTGAAGCGGATAGAAGGGATCATCCGGGAGGAGATGGAGAGAATAGGGGCTCAGGAATTCTTCCTTCCCGCCCTCTCGACCCGGGAACTCTGGACAGAGACGGGGAGGTGGAAGGATTACGGGGAGGATATGTTCCGATTGAAGGATAGAAAGGATCGAGATCTCTGTCTTGCTCCCACCCACGAGGAGGTGATCACGGATCTTGCACGAAAGGAGATCCGTTCCTATCGAAATCTTCCCCAGATTTGGTATCAGATCCAGATGAAGTTCCGCGATGAGCCCCGCCCTCGCTCAGCCCTCCTCCGGGCTAGGGAGTTTATCATGAAGGACTCCTATAGTCTGGATCGAGATGAGGAGGGATTGGATCGGAGTTATACACTTCATGTAGAGGCGTACAAACGGATCTTCACCCGATGCGGACTGGAATTCTTCACCGTAGGAGCCTTTAGTGGATTGATGGGGGGATCCGCCTCAGAGGAGTTTATGGTTCTCTCACCCGCAGGTGAGGACGAGGTGGTCCTCTGTGATAAGTGTTCCTACCGTGCCAATTTAGATGTGGCAGTGGGGGTCCCATCTCCTATCGGCTTTGAAGATCAGCCCCTCCAGGAGGTTCACACCCCCGAGATGAAAAGGGTGGAGGAGGTGGCAGGATTTTTAAAGGTGGAGCCGAAGCAATTGATGAAGAGCCTGCTCTATATTCAGGACAAAACTCCCATCTTCATTCTCCTTCGAGGGGACCATGAACTGAAGGAGGCGAAGTTGACCGCCCATATAGGTGGGAACCTGAGACCCGCTACCCCTGAGGAAGTGCTAAAGAGAATTGGGGCAGAGATAGGGTTTATCGGCCCTGTAGGAGTCGAAGGGATCCACATTGTCGCAGACCTCGCTCTGAAAGGAGAGAAGGGACTCATTACAGGGGCGAATCGAAAGGATTACCATGTGAGGGGGGTGAATCTGGAACGGGATCTCTATGTGGATGAGTTTCAAGACCTCCGGCAGGTGGTGGAAGGAGACACCTGCCTGGAGTGTGAGGGAAGAATCAAGATTGAGAAGGCGATTGAAGTGGGTCACACATTCAAGTTGGGAAAGAAGTTTTCCAAGGTCATGAAGGCAACCTATGCGGATGAGAAAGGAAAAGAGAGGCTGATTGTGATGGGGAGTTATGGGATTGGACTGGAGCGGATCATGTTTGCCACCATTGAGCAGAAAGCGGATGGGGATGGGATCGTCTGGCCCCTCTCGATCGCTCCCTATGACCTGTTGATTCTACCCCTCAATGTGAATCACTCCGAAACCGTGGAGATTGGAGAAAACCTTTACCAAGAGCTCTCATCCCATTACAAAATTCTTTATGATGATCGGGATGTGAGAGCAGGAGAGAAGTTCAAGGATGGAGACCTCATTGGTATTCCCCTTCGGATTACCATTGGGGAGCGAAATTTAAAAGACGGAAATGTAGAGATTCGCGTTCGTTCGACAAAAGAGGTTTTTACCGTAAAGCCGGAGGAGGTTAGGGAGAAATTGAAGAGAATCGTAAATAGTGAATAGCGAATTACAAATTTTTTATTGATTTCTATTTTTCATTTGTCATTGTCGTTATTATGATTGCTGAAATCCTGAATGAACAACGAATTAGAATTCCACTTCAAGGAAGTACCAAAGAAGAGGTGCTGGTCGAGTTGGTGGATCTCCTTAAACTTCCGGGAGATAACTCCCAACAGCAGATCTTAAGAAAGAGTCTTGAACGGGAGGGGCGGATGTCCACAGGGATTGGCAAGGGGGTAGCTCTCCCGCGATATCGGGGAAAAGATGTAACCGGGATTTGGGCTGCCTTCGGGATCAAGCCGGAAGGGATCAACTTCCACGCGCTGGATGGCAACCCCGTTCGATTCCTCTTTTTTATAGCGGCAGGAGAGAAGGAGGAAGAAGGGTATGTGGAGGCTCTCTCCCGGATGGCAAGAATTTTGAACCAGGAAGATTTTCTGGATCACCTCCTTCGAGAGAAAAGCCCGGAAAAGATTCTCGCCCTTCTTAGACAAGAAGAGGAAGAACTTTGGAAATGAAACCACATTTGAAAAGATGGCTACCTGTCTATTTTTGGCTCACCATCATCTTCACCCTCTCCTCCATCCCCAACTTTCATCCTCCCTTTATTGGGTTTCGAAGGATGGACAAGGTACTCCATTTTGGCGAATACTTGATTCTCGGACTTCTCCTGAAAAGGGGGTTTTCTTCCCGTCCTACCCGAATCGGGCTCCTTGCCATCTTGACTGGCCTTCTTGTTGCCTTCCTGGATGAAATCCACCAATACTTCATTCCAGGACGGATCACTGAGGTGGGGGATTTTCTGATGAACGCGGCCGGGATTCTCATTGCCCAGGTCTCTATTAGAATAGTCAAATAGCGGAAAAGTCGTCATTTCCTCACTCTATGTGGTTTTGATACCCGGTCTTGGGAAGAACAAGCCCATTGTCAACCGACCCAAGCCCGATTCCCCCTTTGCTCAACCCTCGGGCGGGGACGGTTGACCTACCGGTGGTTTTCCAATCTCTTCTTTGCCAACCTCTGGAGAATGGCGTCTTTGTGAAAGACATCTTCAGCATGGAAGGATGACCGGACCAGGGGGCCTGATGCGACATCTAAGAAACCCATC
>JADFOU010000243.1 GCA_022562655.1 candidate division TA06 bacterium | reverse complement strand
CGATCCGAGGCAGGGTTTCAATCCGCCTCAGGCGGAGAACCCCTGCAAAAGTTGGGAGTAGAAACCGCTTTAGGGGATATTCTCCAGCCCGACACTCTGGATGAAGCAATGCAAGGCGTCTCGGCGGTGATTCATTTGGTGGGAATCAGAGTAGAGGTAGGAGAAGCAACATTTGAGAGGATTCACTTGGACGGGACAAAAAATGTGGTGGACGCAGCAAAGAAAGCAGGAGTTCGGCGATATATCCATATGAGCGCCCTCGGAACACGAGCCGACTCCCGAAGTCGTTACTCCCAGACGAAATGGAAGGCAGAAGAATATGTCCGCTCGAGCGGTCTTCACCACACCATTTTCCGCCCCTCCGTCATCTTTGGAAAGAAGGATGGGTTCATCAATCTATTTGCAAAACAGATTCGCTTCTCTCCCATCGTCCCCATTGTCGCTGGAAAAACTCTCTTTCAACCCATTTGGGTGGAGGATGTGGCGGACGGTTTTCTTCAGGCACTGAAGAAAGAAGAAACAATTGGAAGAGAGTATGAAATGGTGGGTCTTGACCGGATCTCCATGGCGGAACTGATCCATTGGATCATTCAAGCCAAGAAGACATGGCGTCTCAAGATCCATCTTCCCTTTCCTTTCATGCGGGTGAATGCCTTTATTCTTGAAAAAATTCTCCCCCGCCCTCCCATCACCCGGGATCAATTGATCAATTTAGAGGAAGACAATGTGGGAAACCCTACTGTAATGATAAGAGACCTCGGGATTGAGCCGAAAAGGGTGAGGGACTACCTGCAAGAGAGATTCGGAAAAAGTCAGTAGGTAGTAGGTAGTAGATAGGGAATAAGAGTCTAAATTCAAAAGTCCAATTTCGAATATCGAATGTCGAATTACGAACTTCCAATAGGTGATGGATAGGGAAAGTATAGAGGTTGATGTGTTATTCGTCGGGGCGGGGCCTGCAAGCCTTGCCGGCGCCCTCCACCTTTCGAACTTGATTGTAAGGTCAGGTTTAAAACCTGCCCCTACGATTGCTGTGATTGAGAAGGGAAGGGAGATTCACTCCCATGCCATCTCCGGGGCTGTCCTGGACCCTATCGCCCTCCGCGAACTCATCCCAGATTTTATCGAGAAAGGGGTTCCCTTAGAGAATACCGTGACGGAAGATCACTTTGTCTTCTTGACCCGAAATTGGAAGTTTGAACCTCCTGCCATGCCCCCTCCTCTGAGAAATTATGGGTACTACATCATCTCCCTTTCCAAATTTGTGAAGTGGCTTGCCGAACTCGTGGAAAAGAATGGAGTAGACCTCTTTCCTGGGTTTCCCGGGGCAGAACTCCTCTATGAGGGAGATCGGGTCGTCGGGGTGAGGACAAGGGATCAAGGGATTGATAAAAACGGGAACCGGAAGCCCAATTATCAACCTGGAATCGACATCAAAGCCAAAGTAACTCTCTTGGGTGAAGGTCCCCGGGGGACCCTCACAAATCAACTCATCCAGAAATATCACCTCAACGAGGGGAAAGACCCGGATGTCTACTCCTTGGGAATCAAGGAGATCTGGGAACTTCCAAAAGGAAGTCTCAAAGGAGGCCGGGTGATTCATACAATGGGCTTTCCTCTTCAAAACGAGACCTTCGGAGGAGGGTTTATCTACAATATGGCGAATGACCTCCTGGACATCGGGTTCGTGGTGGGTCTCGATTACAAAGATCCTTATCTCGACCCTCACAATGAATTCCAGAGGTTTAAGACCCATCCCTTTATCCAATCCCTCCTTAAAGGGGGGAAGATGGTGGAGTATGGGGCGAAAACGATTCCCGAAGGGGGATACTATTCCGTTCCGAAGCTCTATACGAAGGGCTGTCTCCTCATAGGAGATTCGGCAAGCCTCCTCAACCCCATGCGACTGAAAGGGATCCATATGGGTATAAAATCTGGAATGCTGGCGGCAGAGGCAGTCTATGAAGCTCTCTCGAAGAACGATTATTCAGAAAAATCCCTTTCTCAGTATGAGCAATTGGTTCAGGAGAGTTGGATTCATGAGGAACTTTATCGGGTCCGAAACTTCCATCAGGGTTTTCGGTATGGACTGTGGGGAGGGTTCTTCAATGCCGGACTCATGATGATCACACGAGGCAGGGGCTTGTGGGAACGTCCTACTGCTCAACCCGGCCATCTGGAGATGAAGCGGTTGAAGGACTACTATGATTCCAAGATCCCTGAAGATCGGGAGATGGTCTTTGATGATGAATTGACTTTCAGCAAAGTGAGAGATGTTTTTTCCTCTGAGACTATGCATGAGGAGAACCAGCCCTCCCACCTTCGAATAGCCGACTTCGATATCTGCAACAACCGCTGTACGGTTGAATATGGAAACCCCTGTCGCCATTTCTGTCCAGCCAATGTCTATGAGATGGTAGAGAATGAGGATGGGAGCGGAAAGCATCTTCAGATCAATGCCAGCAATTGCATCCACTGCAAGACCTGCGACATCATGGATCCCTATGGGATCATCACCTGGGTTCCCCCCGAAGGGGGTGGGGGACCGGGGTATAAGAAACTCTGACGAGATTTAAATGCTCAATGAAAAATTAAGAATTAGCAATTCAAAATATTAAATGCTAATTTTGCATTTTGAAATGAATATTCTAATATATGGTGCTGGTGCAGTTGGGAGTTTCTTCGGAGGGTTCCTTGCTAAAGCCGGGCATCGGGTGAGCCTCCTGGGGCGTCCCTGGCATCTCGATAGGGTGCGGGAGAAGGGGCTTCAGATGACCGGTTCTATGGGAGAGTACCACATCCGGGACTTCAGTCTCTATACTCGTGTTGAAGAAATTCAAGAATTGCCAGAACTCATCCTCCTTACTGTAAAACCAAAGGATACAGAGACCTGTGCAAAGGAGATGTCCAAATTTCTTAAATCCTCCTTTCCCTCTTTAGTAAAAGGGGAAAAGAAGGGGGATTCTGCACTCCGCACTCCGAACTCCGCATTCGGAATGCCCCCCATCCTTTCCATTCAAAATGGTCTTGGGAATCTTGAGATCCTCTCCCAATATTTCTCCACCTCCCAACTGCTTGCGGGAAGGCTCATCACGAGCGTGAGCATCTCCCCGGGTGTAGTAACCGTAGGTGCCTCTGCCGATGATCTCCTCATCGGCGAGGTCTCTCAAGAAAAAGGGATCAAAAGGGCGAAGGGGATTGCAGCACTTTTTACAGGATGCGGGATCCAATCAAGGGCAGTGAGGGATATTCAAAAATACCTCTGGTCCAAGATGGTCTTCAACACTTCTTTAAATGGCCTCGCCTCAATCTTAGAAGTGACTTATGGGGAACTCCTCCAGTCGGAAGAGACAAAGGAGATTATTCAAAAGACCGTTTCTGAAGTTTATCAGGTTGCAAAGAAAAAGGGGATCGCCTTGGAACCGAAGACCGTCCGGAGCCATCTCCAGTTGCTCTTCACCAAGTTAATGCCTACTTTCAACAACCATCGCCCTTCCATGCTCCTGGCAATTGAGGCGGGGAAGAAGACCGATATTGACTTTCTCAACGGTGCCATCTCACGATTCGGAATGGAGGAGGGGGTGGGGACACCTATCAATGATGCCATCGCCCAATTCCTGGAAAGCATCATTCGGCACGCCGGTTGAATACGTGGGCAGCCTCAGGCCGTCCTTGAGATCTTTCAGGTTCATCCCCTCTCTTCTCTTCTTTCATAAATTTTGAAAAAAATCTAAGTAATCTAAATTTTTTACTGAAAAATTTTTAAAATAATAATACCTATTTGTGAATTAAGATATCTAAGAAACTTCATAAGTGATTCAGATTATTTAATTTTGAAAACTG
>JADFOU010000010.1 GCA_022562655.1 candidate division TA06 bacterium | reverse complement strand
GTCGCTACTTATTATGCGGCCCGGTGCGGTAATAGTCAGCGGGCCAACTGGTACGCTGGCGAGTTCGGCCAGCGTATCGTGCCCAGCAATAGCGGCGGTATCTCGGCGCGGGCCAGCGTTTCCACATCGACCGGCTCAGGTAGCGGCTGGCGGGGGGCGATGGTATATGGCAGCCCAAACAACACCAGCGCGGTTGCTATCAGTGGATCGCAGATAGGCCTGGCGTGGGATGCCGCGAGTGACCCGGAGTCCGGGATCAGTGCCTACCTCGTCTATCGCGACGGGGTGCAGGTTGGCACCTCGACCACCACGACCTTCAGCGATCCCGGGTTGACTGAATTGACCACGTACACCTATGAGGTGTCGGCGGTCAACGGTGGTGGACTGGAAGGTCTGGCGGGCGGCCCTGCGACCGCCACCACGCTGGGCGACAACACGCCGCCCACCCTTGTGAGCGTGACGACGGCGAGCGACCCCACCGCGGTCGTGGTGCTGTACAGCGAGCCCGTGGGGCAGCTGAGCGCCGAGGATCCCGCGAGCTACGCCATTGATAACGCGATCTTGGTCTTGGGGGCCTCGCTGGGTGGGGATCTGCGGACCGTGACCCTGACCACTGCCCCGTTGACCGAGGGGATCACCTACACCCTCACGGTCAACAACGTCACAGACCGGGCAATCCTCGCGAATACGATCGCCCCAGACTCTCAGGCCATCTTTACCTTCTCGCTCACGGACCCGACCTTGGTTGCGTACTGGAAGTTTGATGACGGCGCAGGTACTACTGCTGTCGATGCTTCAGGGAATGTGTATGTGTCAGACTTGTTCAATGATCGCATACAGAAGTTTGATGGTAGCGGTACCTTTCTTTTGGAGTTTGGAACGAGTGGGACTGGTGATGGGCAGTTTAACGATGTGAGGGGGGTTGCTGTGGATACTTCATCAGGGAATGTATATGTGTCGGACGCGAACAATGCTCGCATACAGAAGTTTACGAGTAGCGGTACCTTTCTGCTGAAGTGGGGATCGAGTGGGACTGGTGATGGACAGTTTAACACTCCTAAACATATTGCTGTGGATGCTTCAGGAAATGCGGATACTTGTGTTCAGATTGTGACGGTTCTCCCGTTCTTAGTGAACGTTGACATCAAGCCCCCGTCCTGCCCAAACCCCTTGAATCCGAATAGTGGAGGCATTCTCCCTGTGGCAGCCCTTGGAACAGAAGATTTCGATGTGACTGACATTGATAGGGCCACCGTAGAACTAGAGGGTGTTTCGCCGCTTCAAATTCATCTAGAGGATAAAGCCACACCCTTGGAGGATAAAGAGGGGACGTGTGACTGCCATACACTTGGTTCCGATGGTTTTGTTGATCTCGCACTTAAGTTCAGGGTTCAGGAAATCGTAGAAGCTCTGAGAAGGAGAGGAGAAGAATTAAACGAAGGAGACACAGTTGTCTTGACCCTCACAGCAAACTTGACCGACGGGACGTGCATCGCAGGAATGGATTGTGTAATTATAGTTAAAGATGTAGCAAAGCCAAAAGAGATTGCAGGTGGGCCACAGTCGGGTGAGTTGATTAACATACTCCCAAAGGTCTTCGCTCTTCGTCAGAACCACCCGAACCCCTTCACTTGGTCTACAACGATTCGTTATCAATTACCGGAGAATTCCCACATTACTTTAAAAATATATGATCTGACAGGAAGGTTGGTTCGGACTCTGGTGAATGAGGAGCTGAAGGCAGGATACTTTGCTATCGATTGGAATGGGAGAGACGACACGGGAGCAAAGGCTTCGACGGGAATCTACTTTACTCGATTCGTGGCCCGAATCGGGCAGGCTTCTAACTTCATCTTTACCCAAAAGATCGTTCTGCTGAGATAAAAGCTTTAAAGGTTCAAAAAGGCTTCGTCATTGCAAATCCTCCGATAGAAAAGGCCGATTTTCTATGAGAGAATATCGGCTTTTACTCATTTATGCCCTTCAACCATTCTGGGTACTTACCCATTCAGCTTTTTCCATTTCTACTGCCTCACCCGTTGTGATTTTACTTAAACCCGCACAATATGATTCTTCATCGTTGATTTCATTGTCGGAGGGGGCGAATTCACCTCGCCCCATTTTTGGCAATCTCCCCACCCTTCCGATTACTCCTTCACCATCATTTGTCAAATTTTACGTATTTCTTTCCTAATCCTCTTCAAAATCTACTCTCAAATATCAAAAAAACCTTGACATTTTCCCGTCCCAGCGGTATATATTATATTGTCTGTAGAACTGTTAACTTTCCCAGCCCATTCAAATTGGCTTATCTTTAAAGAGGGGAAACTTTTTAGAAACGCCAAGCGTCATAATATCAAATGAAAGCTCAATCCCTCCATCCCGAAAAGGCAATTCAGGACCTTCAGGATCGCCTGAGGCGATTCCGGAAAGACCGCCTCAAGGTTACGCTCACCCAGGGACTCTTCATTTCTCTCTCTCTCTTTCTCGGTCTCCTCCTAATTCTCTTCCCGCTCGACAGCCTCCTCCATCTTCCAGGTTATTTCTTCCATTTCTCATTGTTCATTTTCTTCCTTTTCTTCATATGGTTCGTAGGAAAACCCCTCCTGTTTCCTCCTTCCCTAGTCCATCTTGCGAAAGAGGTGGAAAGTCACTACCCCCACCTCAAGAACCGTCTCGTCGGTGCCCTTCAACTCTGGGATCCTCGAAACCGATTTGGGCGAGAGGGGTACTCCAGAGAACTGATAGAAGGGACCTGTGTTGATGCGGCCAAACTCATGGAGGATTTGGACCTTAATCCTCTCATTGACCGGAAGACTCTCCATCGGAGTGGACGAATCGGGTCCAGGCTTCTCCTTATGGTCTTTGCCTATGCCGCCTTCCTCCCCTCTCCCTTCTATACTGCAATTTCAGGATTCTGGATACGGGATTCGGGAGTCGGAAGGACTCTTCTCAAAGTCTCACCGGGCAATATCGAGATTCTCCGGGGGACTTCCCTCACGATTGAAGCCAGAGCCTTTGGAGAGAGACCGTCCGATCTGTTCGTGATTCGGGATTCGGGAGTCGAGAAGTCAATGGCACCCCGCGAGGAAAGTCTTGCAGGTCATTGGCGATTGGAGATTCCCAGGGTTGAGAAAGGTTTTGAATATGAGGTCTTAGCACGAACCCCGAAACACGAGTCCCGCCCCTACAAGGGGCGGGGCGAGTCCCGAAGCCAGGTTTTTCGTGTCCGGGTCTACGACCTACCGGAGGTGATTCAACTCCGCCTCAAATATATCTACCCTTCCTACACCCATCTCGAATCCCTTGAAGTGGAGGGGGGTGGGGATATTACAGGACTCATTGGAACACAGGTTCTCCTCAATGGGAGAGCCAATAACCCGCTCGCACAGGCGAGTCTCCTCATCACCCCAGAGGAGAATAGTGAATGGAGAACGGTGAATAGTAACTTAAGAATTCACGAATCACCAATCACCAATCACGAATCACAATTTACCGGAAGTCTTCTCATTCAAGGGGACGGGAGTTACACGATTGCCCTGCAAGACCGTTTGGGTCGAGAAAATGATCCCATAAGTCACCGGATCACCGCCATCCCAGATGAATACCCCTCTGTTCGAATACTAGAGCCGGGGCGCGATATGGATGTCAGCCGCTCCATGCTCCTCCCTCTCAGACTCTCCTTTGCCGACGATTTTGGTCTCACAAAGGTCAATCTCCTCTATAAAAATTCACCGGATGAAGAGGAGAAGAGGTTGGGAATCGCCAACTTCAAGGGGAGGGTCGGGTCCGAAGAGATCGTGTACGAATGGGATCTTATTTCCTTGGGCCTCCTCCCCGGAGATATCCTCTCCTACTGGGTGGAGGTCTATGACAACGACACCTATTCCGGACCCAAACGGTCCATCTCTCAAGTCTATCATCTCCGCTACCCTCACTTGGAGGAGATCTATCGCGAAGTGGCTTATGAGCAGGGAGAGATGGTGGAAGGGATTGAAGAAAGAATTCTCCCTGCTCAAGAGGAACTTCAGGAGCAGTTGGATCGCCTCTCTAAGGAAATTGCAACTCAGAAGAATCTCTCCTGGGAGGAAGAGAAATCTCTGGAGGAGGCGATACAAAACCAGAGGGAGATTGCTCAGGATCTTCGTACTCTTGCAGAAACGATAGAACGTCGCCTGAACGAACTCCAAGAGGGTTTCGTAGTAGACAGAGAGACCATTGAGATGATGCGGGAGATCAGCCGTCTCCTCCGGGAAGTGGAGACTCCGGAGATGAGGGAGGCCTTGAAGAGACTTGAGGAGGCGATGCAGAGTTTGAGCCCTGAGGAGATCGAAGAGGCGATGAAAGAGTTGACCTTGAACCAGGAAGAGTTGAAGAAGAGGCTTGAAAGGACCCTCGAGATTCTGAAAAGAATGAAGCAGGAGCAGGAGATCAAAGCGCTGGTGGAGAAGGCAAAGGAGATCGAGGAGAGACAGAGAGAGGTCAACGAGATGACAGAAGCGGGAAATGAGGGAGAGTTGAGTCAATTGGCGCAGGAAGAGGAGGCTTTGAGAAAAGAGGTAGAGGGTTTGAGAGAGAGGATGGAGAACCTGGCGGAGGAGTTGAAGGGGTCTGATCCCGAGGTTTCAGAGGACCTGCAGTCTTTATCCCAGGAGATGATGATGGGGGACCTTACCGGGTTGATGGCCGAATCGGCCCGTCAAATGAGTCAAGGGAAGCGTCCAAGCGGTCAACAGAAAGGGATTTCAGGACAACTCTCCAAGCTTTCGAAGGGACTTCAGTCAGCTCAGGCGAAGATGCTCTCCAAGCGGAGAGAAGAGATCTTGCAGGCGATCCGAAAAGCCCAAGAGGATCTCCTCACCCTCTCCACAAGGGAGGAGGAACTTGTAGCAGAAATTGAGGGTTCAGCAGAGGCGGGGAGGCCTGTGGCTCGAGCCATGGATCCTCTGGATCTGGCAGAAACCCAGCAGGCTCTCCAGGAGGGAGTGAAGCGTGTGGCGGATGACCTTTACAAGTCCGCTCAAAAGTCCTTCTTCATCCCTCCAGAGGTAGGAAAATCTTTGGGACAATGCCTCAGCAAGATAGGGGAATCCTCTCAGAGTCTCCAGTCAGGGCAGATTGCCAAGGCGGGGGAGGCGGCAAATGATGCGATGGCCTCTCTCAATGAGACCGTCAAGAGACTGATGGATGCTTACAATGCCGCTTGTCAGTCTCCCTCATCAACAGGGTTGGAGGAGGCGATGAAGGAGATGGCTGCCTGTTCGGCAGGGCAGGGGAAGGTCAATGCAGGTACCCAGGGGCTTCTCCCCTCGATGGATTCCCAGGGCGGTCGTCTTCCTATGGAGGTGAGGGCCCAGATGGCGAGGCTTGCGGCGGAACAGAAGGCCCTGGCTCAGAGGCTCCAGGGGGTGAGTGAGAGGGTTGGCGACAGGTCGGATATATTGGGAGACCTGGAGAGGTTGGTGGAAGAGATGAAAGGAATTGCGGGGGAACTCGAGGAACGGAGAGTGAATGAGGATCTGGTGGAACGCCAGAAGCGGATCCTCTCCCGTCTCTTAGATGCCCAGCGCTCTCTCCACCAGAGGGATTATTCACAGAGGAGGAAGGCAGAGGTGGGGGAGGGACTCCCCGGAATTCAGGGTCCTGAAGGTTTACCACAAGATCTGGGAGAAAGGCGAAAGGCACTGCGAGAGGACCTCCTCAAGGCCCTTCAGGAAGGTTACCCCCAGGAATACGAGGCGCTGATCAAAGCCTATTTCCGATCCTTAGCTGAATCTGAGGTTATCCAGCAATAGGCATCCAGAAGAATCTCCCCCAAAAAGCTCGCCCCATCGGCATTTGCCACGGGGTTTTCTTATCGGTAATAATCCACCAAGAGGTTTAGTCCGAGAAGAAGAATAAATATCTTGCGTAATGAAAACTTAAGTATAGGAGAACCTACAGTAAAATTTGATACGATTTATTATTATACAGACGTTTATTTTTCAGTTGAATTCTACTGGGAATCGTAGAGCCGTCAAAAAAATTCCCTTGACTCATTATCGGTAAAAAGTCAACATGAAAAATTTATTTACCATTTTTCACATTTCAATTTTCATTTTCTTATTCTCTCTCTCAACCCTGGCAAGTGACTCCTCGCCCGAATCGGGTGGCCGATTCGGGCAGGATGAACTCAACCAGAAGCTACGGGACGGTAGGACTCTGGAGCAGAGAGGGAGATTTGAAGCGGCCCTCAGGATCTATGAAGAACTTTATCCCCGATATCCAGATGACCTACGCCTCTATGAAGCCCTTCGGAGGGTATATCGACGAACCAGGAACTTTCCCAAGTGGATTCAACTTGCCCAGGATCAACGATCACGCCACCCGAATCAACCGAAGTTCATAGAAAGCCTGACCGAGGCTTATCTCAAGGCAGGAGAAAAGGAGAAAGCAAGAGAGGTGGGAGAGGAGATCTATAAGGTAAAACCTCCCAAGGAGGAGTATTTCAACTGGATAGGCGGCCTCTATTTGACAAACGGGATGCCGGAGGAGGCGATCCGGATCTACCGCCGAGCGAGGGAGGTGTTTCATAAGGAGGATCTTTTTGCT
This sequence comes from candidate division TA06 bacterium, assembly GCA_022562655.1. Lineage (GTDB taxonomy): Bacteria > Hydrothermota > DG-26 > E44-bin18 > JADFOU01 > JADFOU01. The sequence continues at coordinate 11,258 of JADFOU010000010.1, read as the reverse complement.
CAGCTCTTGGCTTCTGCATATCGAAGAACTCGAAACGATCAAGGGGCGGCGGAGGAATATCTCCGGTTGATGAAGGGAGATCAAAATGCGAGACGTCAAGGAGAGAATGGGTTGAGACAGATTATGAGGAGGGGTGATCGGAGGAAGATCCTCTCTGTCCTCAAGAAAGCTATTGAGAAGGAGCCCGAACGGAAAGAACTTTATCCGATACTAGGGGACCTCCACTTGAAAGAGGGGAGGTATAAGGAAGCCCTCAACTCCTACGAGAAAGGTGAGGCGGGAGACCCTCTCTATAACCTCGCCCGGAAGGCGGAAGAGGAGGAAGAGTATGAGATTGCTCTCCGTTCCTACCAAAAACTGGTAGAGAAGGGAAAATCGGCTTCGCCTCAATTCATTCCAGTCGCCCTCTATCGGATGGGGATGACCCTGAAGAAGATGGGAAGGGAGGATGAGGCGATCCAGACTTTTGAATCTCTCATGAAGGACCATTCAAAAATGAAGGAAAGTTCGGAGGCTACCTATGCCTTAGGACAGATCTATCTTGAGAGGCGTCGTGATCCCGATAAGGCGGCGGGTTATTTCAAACGGTTTTTGGCAAAAAGACCGCAGCGCAAAGAACAAATCCTGGAGGCCCGATTTTATCTTGTAGAATGCCAACTACAGAAGAGAGATTTCAAGAAGGTGGAGAAGGGGCTTTTGGAAATTGCGAATTCGGAGTTCGGAATTCGGAATTCCAGGGATCGGGCCCTCTACCACCTGGGGGAACTCTACTTTTTCCAGGGAGAATTTGGAAAGAGCCTTGAGGTTTTCGATCGGGTGATCAACGAGTTTCCAAAAAGTGACTACGAGAATGATGCGTTGAGAAAGATCATCCTGATCACGGATCATCAGAGTGATGATGGGAGTCTGAAGGAATTTGCTCGGGGAGAACTACTGGGGAGGCAAGGAAGATACGAGGAGGGAATTGAAATCCTCAGGGGGATTATTGGATCTGGAAGAAGGGTTCGATTGGAAGCCCCTACACTGGTTGACGATGCCATGCTCTTGATGGGGGATCTCTTTGAGAGAAAGAGAGAGTATCCCGTCGCTATTAGTGCCTATGAGAACCTGGTAGAGAGGATTCCCCAATCCAACCTGTCTCCTGAAGCGCTAAGACGAGCAGGAGAGGTCTATGTCGTGAAACTTAGGGATAAGAAGCGGGCGATTGAAACTTTTGAGAGGGTTCTTCTCGACTACCCGAACGCTGTCCAGAGAGACCTGATCCGGATAAGGCTTGAAGAGCTGAAGGAGGAGCTATGATCCATGTTAAACTATCAATGCAAAATGAGCATTTTAAAATGCGAATGATCGCTTTTGCATTGGTCAGTTTCCTCTCCACCTCTGTTTGGGCTGAAAAGATACTGATCTATATGGATCTTGCCCAGACAGATCATCTCCGGGCTTATGGGGCGGCATACAAAACCCTGGAATTGGGGAGCAATGTGGAGTGGCTTTTGAATTACCGAGGGGGTTCTTTTATGATGGATCACCACCCGGAAGTAGAGAAATTCTGTCGCTTGAAAGGTGTGGCTTATTCTATCCTCTCCGGGGCTGAGATTGCTGGGGTCTATCAAACCATTGGGAACTCCAATATGGATGTGGTTCTTTTGGAGAAACCCCCAAGAGTGGCGGTCTATGTCCCCCAGAATTCGGTATGGGAACCTTGGGATGATGCGGTCACTTTGGCATTGGATTATACGGAGATCTCCTATGAGAAGGTCTGGGATAAAGAGATCTTGTATGGCGTTCTGGACCAGTATGACTGGATCCACCTCCATCATGAAGATTTCTCAGGACAGTTCGGGAAGTTTTATTCCTATCGGAATCATTCCTGGTATCAGGAGGCGGTTCGGACGAATGAGAAGCTGGCAAAGGAGTTGGGGTTTCAAAAGGTCTGGGAGATGAAACACGCTTCCGCTCGTGCGATCAAGGAGTATCTCTCCAAGGGGGGGTTTGTCTTCTCCATGTGCTCTGCGCCCGTCACTCTTGATATCGCTCTCGCTTCGGGGGATCTTGACATTGTCAGTGCAGAATATGATGGGGATCCCTTCGATCCCAGTGCTCCCTCAAAATTAAATTTTGAGAAGACCCTTGCCTTTCAGAATTTCCGACTGGAGATGAACCCGCAAATTTATGAGCATTCAAATGTAGATGTGACCTCGTTGGCAGCACGGCGAGGTCCGGAGACCTATTTCACCCTCTTTGACTTCTCAGCAAAGTACGATCCGGTCCCCACCATGCTCACCCAGTGTCACGTTTCTCTTGTCAAGGAGTTTTTGGGGCAAGATACGGGATTCAATAGGGATCGGGTGAAGGGTTCTGTAGTGAAGTTAGCCGAGGTGGAGGGGACGGAGGAATTGAAGTACATCCATGGAAATGTAGGTCAGGGAACCTTCACCTATTTAGGGGGTCATGACCCGGAGGATTATCAACATATGGTAGGGGACCCACCTACACGATTAGAACTCCATAAAAACTCTCCGGGCTATCGTCTAATCCTCAATAACATTCTATTCCCCGCCGCACGGAAGAAAGAACAGAAGACCTGAAAAAGTCGAATGAAAGATATTTTTCATTTTCAGAAAGTGAGGGAGAGGATCGTAGAAGGAAGAGAGAAGGCGATTGGAAAGAGGTGTGAAGAGAGGAGACGGAGACAGCAGAGCGAAGAAGAAGAGGAGTAGGAAGCATCTGGAGGATGTTGCGGAGCAAACCCTTTTGGAGAATCCGAAAGGGTTTTTTGTTGGAGTCCACTTTTGTATTTATAGTAACGGTTGATCTCTCCTGTTCTCGACGATCATTATATTTTAGATCCTTCCTTTTTCCTTCTGGGTTCGGGGTTACAGAATAAGCACTTCAATTTAGCGAATTTAGGGTTGATTTTTCTTGACAAGTCAGTCGTGATTTGATATTGTAATATATTCTGCCTATAGAAGAGGAGGCTATGGAGAAGGGTTCAAAGAGGTGGGCGAAGGTGGCTCAAGAGATCCAGAGTCATAAGCGATTTCTGGTGACGACTCATGTCAACCCCGATGGGGATGGGATTGGATCGGGCATTGCTCTGATGGGTCATCTCTCCGCTCTGGGAAAGGATGCGGTGATGGTCTCGTCGGATCCTCTTCCAGAACGTTACCGATTTCTCGATCCAGAGAGACATATCAGGACCTATGATCCTTCCACATCAGTCGGACTGAAGGAGGAGGTGATCTTTGTCTTAGACACTTCGGAGTTGACCCGCCTTGGGAGGGTGCAAGAAGTCGTAGAAAATAGGAAGGATCAGGTGATCTCCATTGATCATCACCCCTTTCGGGACAATTTCGCCCATATCCATGTGGTGGATGACAATGCCTTTGCCACAGGAGAGTTGATCTACGACCTGATCCAATCTATGAAGGGGAAGTTGACGAAATCTATTGCAGAGGCCCTTTATATCTCTATTCTTACCGACACAGGTCTCTTCCGCTATGGGAAGAACCCAAACCGAATCCATACCATTGTCCTGGATCTCTTAAAGACTGGGATTGACCCGGGTTGGATTTCGGAGATGCTTTTTGAAAGTTACCTCCCCAAAAGGCTGCAGCTTTTGGGCGCAATCCTTTCCCAACTGGAGATGTTTTTTGGGGATCGTGTCTCTGCGCTGGTGGTGACCCAAAGGATGATGGAGGAGTTTGGGGCTCGACAGGAAGATCTGGATGGGGTTGTGGACTATGCCCGATATGTGATAGGGGTGGAGGTGGGGGTGATGTTCACAGAGCTGGAAGATGGGCGGGTGAAAGTGAGTTTTCGGTCGAAGAGGGAGTTGGATGTAAATCAATTGGCGGTGAGGCTGGGTGGGGGAGGACATTCCCGAGCCTCCGGGTTAGTCATGAGGGGGTCCCTGAAAGAGGTGAAGGGAAGGGTCCTTGAGGAGATTGGAGTTTCTCTACCTCCTATCCAAAAACCTACAAAGAAATAATCTGAGTTCCTGTTTCTTCTTTTGGCAGAGGTAGACCATCGCTCCCGACTCCCTGCCCAAAGGTAAGGTAAGTCCATTCAATTTTGAATATTATTTTGGGTGAGAGATAAATGGATCTGTGGATTCAGAAGATGATTCGACATGAACAATTGGTTGAAGGTAAGAGAGGAGGAGCGATTTCTTGATCTGAGTGATTATGGTAGGGGACTTTCTCTTCTCTTGGTGAAGGTATTGAAGGATACATGGGTGACGGCCCACCAGGTGACTTTCACCTTCCTTCTGATAGGGCTACTGGCCGCATTTTTTTTTAGCCGAGGAGACTACGGTACTACCCTTTTGGGCGCCCTTTTTTTGCAGGTTAAGAATATTCTCGATGGAGTGGATGGGTCTCTGGCGAGGGCAAAAGACAGACCTTCGAGGATTGGGCGGTTTCTTGATACCAATGCTGACTTTTTGGTCAATCTCTGTGTCTACTTTGCGATTGCCTATGCCCTCTTTGGCTTAACGCAGAATCATACCGCCTTCTGGCTTGGAGGGGGAGCCCTTCTCTTTGGGATGATCCAGTGTTCAACCTTCAATTACTATTATGTGACTTACAGGACTATAACTGGAGGAGATACCACAAGCCGGACAGATGAAAGAGGATCCACTTTTTACAAGACGCGTTTTAAGACGGCCGTCCTCTTCATTCTCCAGAAAATCTATCTTGTCCTGTATGGATGGCAGGACTGGTTCATCGGAAAGTTGGATACAGTAGGGGCAGGTATCAAACCTGCCCCTACCAAGGGATTCCTGACAACGGTCACCTTTTTGGGTCTCGGAACCCAGATCCTCTTCCTTGACCTCTTTGCCCTCCTGGGTCGGCCGGAGTTGTTTTTTTACTTCATCCTTGGACCCTGTAACCTCTTCTGGGTGGGGTTGATTCTCTACCGAACCTTCCGGCCACGGATCGTAGTTAAAGGGTAAATCGTCAAATTTTACAACTCACCATTTAACTCCTTACTGATTGTTAGCAGATGGTTGACGTTCTTTTGACGAAGCGGGTTGAGTTTGCGGCTTCCCATACCTATCGAAACCCCCACTGGAGTGAGGAGAAGAACCGGAAGGTTTTTGGAAAGCTTGCAAGTCCTTATGGACATGGTCACAATTACCTATTGGAAGCGACGGTCTCAGGGGAAGTCAATGAGAAAACCGGTATGGCGGTCAATATCGGGGATCTGAAAGTGGCCCTTGAGGATGTGTTGAAAGATTTCGATCATAAACACCTGAATGTGGATACACCTTATTTTAAGGAGATGATTCCAACGACAGAGAATCTTGCCCTTCTTCTCTTTCGGCTCCTGGAGAAGAGGCTGGAAGGGATTCGACTGAAGAGGATCCGACTGTATGAGGATGAGGACTTGTACGTAGACTGCGTAGGAGAATAGAAATTGGTTATTAGAAATTTGAAGTTGGTTATGGAAATTAGAGATTAGAAATGAGTTCATCAAATTCCCCTCGGATTCTTCGAATATCCATTTTCCAATTTCTATTACGAATTTCAATTTTCCAGTAACTAATTTCCGATGCCAAAGGTTTTCCTCACAAGGCGATATAAGTTTTCAGCAGCCCACAGGCTCCATTCCGAGACCCTGTCAGAAGAAGAGAATCGGAGGGTTTACGGGAAATGTAATAATCCGGCGGGGCATGGACATAACTACTGTTTGGAGGTGACGGTGACGGGACCTGTGGACCCAGAGACAGGGATGTGCTCGGATGTGGAGGAACTGGATCGGGTGGTAAAGGAATCGGTCATTGAAAAACTGGATCACAAACACCTGAATTTTGAAGTGGAAGAATTTGATGGGCGAGTTCCTACAGGGGAGAATATCGTCCAAGTGGTCTGGGAGATCCTCTCCAAGAGCCTCCCTCATTTGTATCAGTTGAGGTTGCAGGAGACGAGGGATAATTTTTTTGAATATCGTGGATGATGCCTGCCTGCCGGTAGGCAGGGCGGCTGGAAATTTGTTATCAGACAATAGAATGGGTAATGGAATTTGGAAATTTGAAATTTAAGATTGGAGATTGATCCCTTAGACTACTAACATCTATTATAAAGTTTATATTTCTCCTTCGTCCGCCTGAGGCGGATTCGATTCTGATTTCAAATTACGAATCACCCATTTCCAATATCTGAACTCCGTGAAAGATTTAATCGAAAAACTTTTGAGAGATTTGGGCGAAGATCCAAATCGGGAAGGTCTCGTGAAGACCCCGGAGCGGGTTGAACGGGCCTTGAGGTACCTCACTCAGGGGTATGGGAAGGATGTGAAGGAAGTTCTGAATGGTGCCATCTATCCTGTGGAATACGATGAGATGGTTCTGGTGAGGAATATTGACTTCTTCAGCCTTTGCGAGCACCACATCCTCCCCTTCTTCGGAAAGTGCCATATTGCCTATCTTCCGAGGAAGACGGTTGTAGGGCTTTCCAAGATCCCGAGGCTTGTGGATATCTTTGCCCGCAGGCTTCAACTCCAGGAACGTCTGACGACGGAGATTGCCAAGACCCTGGAGGTGGTTCTTCGACCGAAGGGGGTCGGGGTCGTGATGGAGGCTCAACATCTCTGCATGATGATGCGGGGCGTGGAGAAACAGAACACTTTGGTGACCACAAGTGCTCTATTAGGGAGGTTTCGAACGGACCCCAAAACCCGGGCGGAGTTTTTGGAGTTGATCAATCATGGAAGAAACGGGACGACTCCAGGGGAAAGTCGCCCTCATCACGGGGGCGAGTAGGGGGATTGGCCGGGCCCTGGCTCTTGCCTTTGCCCGGGAGGGGGCACAGCTCTCTTTATGGGGAAGGTCGATGAGGGGGTTAAACTCGGTAGTTCGGGAGATCGGGAAAAAAAGGAGCACGAGGCAGGGGGTCACCGATGCTCCAAAGCTATGGCGACGGAGCGCAGGAAGCAGGGATATATTGCCCCTCTCTGTAGATGTATCAAAAGAGAGAAATGTGAATAGAGGGGTAGAGAGAGTTCTAAATCATTTTCAGAAGGTTGACATTTTGGTGAATAATGCAGGCTTTGCCGCTTTCAAATCGGTATTAGAGACCCCTGTGGAGGATTGGGATAGGATGATGGCGGTGAACCTGCGCGGTGCCTTCCTCTCCACGAAGGCAGTTCTTCCCTCCATGCTGAAACGGAGGAAGGGCGACATTGTCCTCATGGCTTCTATTGCCGGTCGGGAGGGATTTCCCGAGTGGAGTGGTTACTGTGCCTCCAAGTTTGGTCTGGTGGGGTTTGCGAAGTCCTTGGCGAAGGAGGTTCGGAGGAAGGGAGTGCGGGTGATCACCGTCTGTCCCGGGGCTGTGGATACCTCCCTCTGGAAGGATCATCCGAATCCTCCTGATCCGAGGGAGATGCTCAAGCCGGAAGAGGTGGCGGAGACGGTTCTCAATCTGCTCACCTTCTCTCAGATAGCGGTGATAGATGAGGTGGTAATCACACCGAGGAAAGGGATATTGTAATAAAATCGGTTAAATGGTTGGATAGTTAATCAACACACATCTGTCCATGTTTTCTGTGCAGGGGCGAACCCGCCTTAGCACGAATCGGGTCACCCGTTACCCAAACCCGAGGTAAGGTGATGAAGAAGAAAGGGAAACCGGTTAAAAAATCTCAGGTGGAGGTCAATCATCTTATCCTTCCCCATGAAACCACGCCGAGAGGCTATGTGTTGGGGGGGATAGTGATGCAGATGGTGGATATGGCGGGAGCTATCGCCGCTCACCGTCACTCGAGGCGAATGGTGGTGACTGCCTCTATGGACCGGATTGATTTTCTCCATCCCATTAAGGTGGGGCACCTGATGATCTTGAAAGCAAGCGTCAATTATGTCTCCCGAACCTCTATGGAGATTGGGGTGAAGGTCTTCTCGGAGAATATCCTCACGGGGAGACAGCAACACACAGCGAGTGCCTATCTCACCTTTGTTGCCCTGGATGACAATGGAATGCCAACCCCGGCGCCCAAGTTGATTTCCAAGACGAGAGAGGAGAGGAGGCGATCTCGAAAAGCCCAAATGAGGAGAAGGGCGAGGCTTCGAGAGATTAAGGCGAAAAGGCGTTAGAGATCTTCTGAAACAGGCGAAAAAACAGGGAAAAGGCGAAACAGGAATGGTATAATGCTTGACAGAGGTTCCATTAGGGTATATACTTGACACAATAGAAGATTGTGTCTTTTTTCACAAATTGGATCAAGGAGTGGCTGAAAAATGGCTGCGAATGAGGTCTATGATATCACCATTATTGGGGGCGGACCCGTTGGGCTGTATGGCCTCTATTATGCGGGCCTTCGGAAGATGAAGGCGAAGATCATCGAGGCATTGCCGGAGTTTGGAGGGCAGGTGACGGCCCTTTATCCGGAGAAGTTTATCTACGATGTGGCGGGATTCCCCGCCATCCTGGGTCGAGATCTGGTCAAAGAGCAGGTGGAGCAGGGTCTTCAGTATGACCCGACCGTCTGTCTCGGGGAGAAGGTTCTGGAACTGAAGAGAGTTGATGATGACCACTTTCAATTGATCGGAGAGAATGGGAAGCATCTTTCTAAGACGGTGGTGATTGCCGGAGGGGTGGGCGCCTTTACCTTGAGGCATATTTCCACTCCGGGGTTGAATGAATTGGAAGGGAAGGGGGTCTACTATGTGGTGAAGCGGGTGGAGGAGTTCAGGGATAAGAGGGTTCTCATCGTCGGAGGGGGGGATACCGCTCTGGATTGGGCAATAGGTTTGGAACATCTTGCCAAGAAGATCACCCTGTCTCATCGTCTGGATGAGTGGCAAGGGCATGAGGATACAATAGACAAGGTCTATCGTTCCTCAGTGAATGTCCTGTTTCCTCATTATGAGATGAAGCAGGTCCATGGGAAGGATCGGGTGGAGGGGGTGACCATGGTCCAGATTAAAACCAAAGAGACATTTGATCTGGAGATGGACGCCATCATCGTCAATGTGGGGTTCATTGCCAATCTCGGTCCCATTGCCGAGTGGGGGCTGGAGTTGGAGAAAAGACATATTGTTGTAAATTTCAAAATGGAGACGAACCTGAAGGGTGTCTATGGGGCAGGAGACATCATTACCCATCCCTCCAAACTGAATCTCATCGCTCAGGGGTATGGGGAGATCGCTGCAGCGGTGAACCTTTCGAAGAATTATATTGATCCCAAACAAAGGGTACAGCCCCAGCATTCTACCCATATGAAGAAAGAAGAATTGGGGGAAGCCATCCAGAAGAAGTTGGGAGAAGAGAAGACCTCCCTCACTGGAGGAGATGTGGCTCAGTTTGTTCTGGGGATGGAGAGGGAAAAGGCAAAATTTTATCAACAGGCCGCTCCCAAGGTAGGAAGGAAAGAGGTGGAGGAGGCCTTCAAGAAGATTTTTCAGGAAGAGGAAGAGCACTGTCGAACCCTGGAGTCTGAGATCCTCCCCAAGTTCCAATCTGGAGATTATACCTGGAACAATGAGATGGGTGAGAAACTCCGGATCCGCCTGGAACGGTCGGTGACTCTCCCTGCTCCGGAGAAAGATGGTGCGCTTTCCCCTGAGGAGGCTTTGAAGATGGGTCTTCAGGCAGAGGAGGAGGTAATCGGTTTATGTCGGAAGGCTGCAAGTGCCGTTCAGCCAACGGAAGGAAGCCTTGCCTTTCGTCGTCTGGCGGAGGCGGATGCGGTTCACTTGCAGATATTCAAAGGACTCATGCAAAAGGACTCAATCTAATTTCAGCATTTTAACCCTGATCTTGTTTCAGGATGCATTGCCGATTTTCCAATGAATATTGATCTCCATACCCATACCACAGCTTCGGATGGAACTCTGACTCCCCAAGAGTTGGTGGAGGAGGCAAAGCGACAGGGGGTGGAGGCTCTCGGGATTACAGACCATGATACAACCGAGGGGCTGGAGAAAGCCCAGGAGGCGGGAGAACGGTATGATGTCGAAATTATTCCAGGGATAGAGGTCAATACGGATTTGGATGGGACAGAGGTTCATTTATTAGGGTATTTTTTGGATTATCAAGGTGGGGACATTCAAGAGACTCTTCAAGGAATACGAAATGAGCGTCTTGTCCGGGCTTGGAAGATCATGGAGAGATTGAAGGCACTGGGAATGGAAGTGAGCGAGTCCTCTGTAATGGATGTGGCTCAGGGACAGTCGGTTTGCCGCCCCCATATTGCCCGGGCATTGGTGGAGGGGGGGTATTGTGTATCCGTAAAGGAGGCTTTTGACAAATATCTTAAAAAGGGAAGAAAGGCCTATGTCCCTCGCAATAGCCTCACCCCTGAAGAGGCGATTCAACTCATCGGGCGATCAGGAGGGGTTCCGGTCTTAGCTCATCCTGGGCTGGTTAGAAGGGATGAGTTGATCCCTTCCTTAGTGGACTCTGGACTACAGGGTCTCGAGGTCTACTACGGTCGTCATACACCGGAAGTGACGCAGCACTATTTTGAGATGGCAGCTCATTATGGTCTCGTGCAGACCGGTGGTTCGGATTTTCATGGCCCAACAGATGGTCTGCACGGATCTTTGGGGAAACTCGAGATGCCTGAGGGGATCTTAGCTGACCTGAAAGACTCTTGGAGTAAGTTGACTGGAAAGAAGGAGGTTTGAAATGGGACTTGAATCGAAACTTGGAGGACCGGGGACTGGATGGCTCACCACCAAATTGGATGTTGTCGTGAACTGGGCTCGGAAGAACTCCCTATGGCCCTATCCTTTCGGCACTGCCTGCTGCGGCATTGAGGTGATGTCCATGGTGAGCAACCACTATGATCTGGCCCGATTTGGGGCAGAGGTAGTTCGCTTCTCTCCCCGGCAGGCGGATCTCCTTCTGGTAGCCGGGACCATCACCGACAAGATGGGACCTGTCTTAAAAACGATCTACGACCAGATGGCGGAACCCAAGTGGGTGATCTCTATGGGGGCCTGTGCCAGCACCGGAGGATTTTACCGTGCCTACCATGTGATGCAGGGGATTGATGAGATCATTCCGGTAGATATCTATGTGCCGGGTTGTCCCCCGACTCCTGAGGCGGTCCTGAACGGGATCCTGATGCTCCAGAAGAAGATTGAGCAGGAATCGGTGAAAGATAGGAAGTGAAAGGCAGTGGTCGCCGACGCTCCATAGCTTTGGCGACGGAGCGCAGTAGCAGTAGCAGTGGCAGTAGTAGGACAACCGTCCCCGCCCGAGGGTTGGGCAAAGGGGAATCGGGCTTGGGTTGGGTGTCTAGCGGTA
>JADFOU010000242.1 GCA_022562655.1 candidate division TA06 bacterium | reverse complement strand
TACCGATGTAAATATTACAAATAGAATCATTAATTGGAATAACTAATATACCTCCTTCCTCAAAGGTTGCGTCCCTCGTGAGGGCTAACCTCTCACCATCAGGCGAGACCGCTAATGTCCCAAATGGCCCGGTCAAAATCAACCGATCATTACTTCCATCAACATTAACTAATCTAAGGTGACCTCCATCCACAACGCCACCATGAGGACCTGTGTCTTGAAGGAAATATATAACTTGCCCATCAGGAGACCAGACAGGATTCATATATGAAGAGGCAGGATTGTTTTGATCACCAGCCAGAAAAACAAGGTTTAGATTCCGCTCAAACTTCTCGGGAGGGTTGCAACTATGCAGAGTAAAGGCTATTACTATTAATAAGAAATTACGTCTCATTGAAATTACCTCAGTTCATCTTAATCGTTTTCTTCGTAATCTTTTTTGGGTTCTTTTCACTATTAATTTCTAATTGATAGAAATAAATACCACTTGAGACCGTTCTTCCGGTTAGATCTTTTCCATTCCAGATTATTCTGTGTTTTCCCGCTTTCTGTTCGCTTTCTATTAGCGTCTTAACAAGCCTTCCTGTCAGATCATAAATCCATAAAGTAACAAATGTTTGATTGGAAAGTTGATATTGAATACTGGTAAATTGTGGAAAAGGATTGGGAGAATTTTGTAGTAAACTTACTTTGTGATTAGGTGTTATAAGTTCCGAAATTTCTTCCACTCCAACAGAACTAAAGAAGATAGTCACTTCATGAAGAACAGGCGTCACATCTAAGTCCGAGGTTATTAACTCAACTCTGTATTGGACATACCTATCTCCATCATTTACAGATGCAAGGGAAGAAATATCTTGTCCTTTTATGACAGGAGACGCACTATCCCAGGGTACAGCACCTGCCATTAATGAATCTAAACTCGTTCTTACTTTCATCACCAGTGACTGACCGAACAGGATTTCATTCCAATCCATAACACCATAGATCGTCCCCCAATCTCCCGTATCAAAAATAGAGGAAATGAGATAGCCAGAATCAAAGTATGCAGATTTATAGACTCCACCAGGATTCGATAATCCTGAATAGAGATGACCATCGGTTCCTTCAATCATGTCTTCAACCCAACCTGCTGGAAGAGGTTCAGTTTGAACCCATGTCACTCCCCAATTTGTGGATTTGAAAATATATTGATCGCCGCCAGCATAGATCGTGCTGTCCGAGGCTTGAAGGAATGAGAGGATTCCTGAGGGAGGATCAACTCTTCCCATATCAATCCAGGTAAGTCCTCCATCGGTTGATTTAAAGATAAAGCCTCCAGCAGTTCCTGCAAAAAGGGACCCATCGAATCCTTCTAAGAGAGCCTGGACATTCCCCGCAGGAGAATCCCAGACCTTGGTCCAGGTGAATCCTGAATCGGTTGATTTGAACACAGCCCGAGGAAGATAGAAGCCAGTTCCGGCATATAAGGAACCATCTGACCCTTGAATAAGACAGTAGACTAGCCTTGCAACATCAAGATCTCCTGTCGTATCCCAGGAAGCTCCTCCATTTGTAGATTTGAAGACAACTTTACCCGTATCAGGAGAATCAATTCCAGCGTACAATGATCCATCATTACTTTCAATTAACGAAAAGACATTAAAGGCATTTACAAGGTCCCCCGTATTTTGCCAAGATACTCCCCAATCTGTTGATCTGAACACATCTCCATTGATGGATGTTCCTTCATAAAGGGCACTGTCAGATCCCTGAAGTAGGGAGTGAACATTGTAAACATTTAAAAGACTCCCAGTGGTATCCCAGGAGGCTCCCCAGTTTGTAGATTTAAAGATCTTTGCGTCCAAGGAGGTTCCTGCGTAGAGGGCTCCATCGAACCCTTCAATTAAACTGAAAACATCTCTTCCCCCGATCAGAGGGCCTGTACTGACCCAGGCGGGATAGTCAATCAAAAGATCACCGGGAATCTTGGCTCCGTTTATCTGTGATCCTTCAGAATACATGGTTGAATCAGCCCAAAACTCCTGTCCTGAACCACCTGCCCAGTTTGTCTGCCGCCACACCTCAGCATTGATCTTCGTAGGACCAATTATGGAGATATAAAGTAGAAACGAGAAAACTTTGATTTTCATTGTCTCAGATATTACAACACACCTTCATCATTTTGTCAATCTCTCGTTAGAATAGAAAAACTCCTCAACCCCAACTCTCCCCTCTTTTGCAGTTTCCGGGTCATCCCGAACAGCAAACTTAGCATAAGAAATTTTCTGACTTTTGTCAAACCCCTTTTTCCAACCCGTCTTAAAAGGAAATTTCGATGAGAAAAAGAAAAACCGATCCATAAGGATCGGTTTTTCCACAGAATGGAGGAATAACTTACTCTATCTTTTCAAAGACGCCTACGAGAGAGGGGACTTCCTTTTCTTTTCTTTCTTGATAGGCACTCAGAAACCTCTTCTGGGCCTGAATGAGGCCTTCAAACTGTGCGAGGAAAGCCTCCTTTTCGCTTCTTAATGAGGAAATCTCCTCTCTCAGTTGGACGATTTCATTCCTTGCATCTGCTACGACCCCATCGGCTTCAATTTTGGCATTTCGCAGGATGAGTTCTGCCTCTTTTTCTGCATTCTTCCGAAGTTCATCGACAGTCTTCTGGGCACTAAAAAGAGTCTCCTGGAGGGTCTTCTCCATCTGGCGATAGTCATCAATCTTCCCGTCCTGATCCCGGATCCTTTCTGTAAGGGCGGCATGCTCTCTCAATAATTCGTCCAACTCATTGGCAACCATCTCCAAAAAGGCATTGACTTCATGGCGGTCGTATCCCCGAAGGGCATTCCTGAATTCCTGTTTCCGCAGATCTATGGGAGTTATCTTCAAAACCGATCCTCCTTTTTAACCACGAGATTTCACAGATTTCCACAAGATTCAAAATCTTGCGTCCATCTTGTGTAATCCCTAGCCTAACGCCAGGACAGGCTTATGGTTCATGCCTTTTATTATACTCTGTGCTAATCTCGTGTAATCTTGTGGTTACGTTTTCCAAAAAGTCCGGTTCCAATCCGAACCATCGTTGACCCTTCCTCAATCGCAACCTCGAAATCATGGGTCATCCCCATGGAGAGAAGAGGAACCATGTAGCCTTTCTTCTGTAATTGTTCCTTGAGGAATCTGAGACGACGAAAAGCAGGACGTGCATCCTCGGAGTTTTCAAAGTATGGTCCTAAGGTCATCAAGCCCAAAAATCGTATCCCTTTTAGATCCCCGATCCTCTCCACGAAGTTTTCAACCGATTCAAGGTCCGGTGGGATTCCAAATTTGGTCTCCTCACCAGAGGTATTTACCTCTACGAGGACATCCATCCTTCTCCCTCGGGAGAGTGCCCGTTGGCTCACCTCACGGGCGAGAGGGAGGGTGTCCACAGACTGAATCATATCAAAGATCTCTACGGCTCTTTTCACCTTATTCCGCTGGAGATGTCCTATCATGTGCCACTGTAGGAGAACGGACGGGGATGTCTGCCCCAGTTCTCTTCGTCTCCTCTCAGCTTCTTGAACCCGGTTCTCTCCGAGAACAGAAATCCCACAGGTGAGGGCTCCTTTCACCTGATCTGAATCTACTCCCTTTACTGCCGCGACAAGAGAAATCTCTTCAGGGTCTCGTCCCCCTCGCTTCGCCGCCTCCTCAATTCGCTTTTGGATCGTCTCGACCCGAGAACAGATGTCATTCAATTCAAAATGAAAAATTACAGTGGCAGTGGCAGGAGGCAGTGGCAGTCAACTGCTACTGCAACTGCAGACTGCTACTTAAATTTGGTGGAGGCGGCGGGAATCGAACCCGCGTCCAAAGGCAGATCGAGAGAGGCCTCTACATGCTTAG
>JADFOU010000009.1 GCA_022562655.1 candidate division TA06 bacterium | reverse complement strand
GGAAAAGGTGAAGTAGCCAACTACCTAAAAACAAAAGGTTTTATTTACTATTCTCTTTCTGATGTTTTGAGGGAAGAAGCAACAAAAAAAAATATTGAACATACCAGAATCAACATGATTAAATTAGGCACTGAATTAAGACAAAAAAACGGTCCACAATATTTTGCAGAAAAAATAAATAATAAGATAAAGATATGGAAAAAGAATTTAAAATAGATAGTGAATGGACAGAAGGAAACAGTCCACCTATTAAAATAAAAGAATCTAATTTAGCAGTACCAGAATATCCATTAGAATCGAATAATGCAATCTTTGTAGATTTTTTCCAAAGAATATAATCTGCTACTTCTTCATATGAGTATGCCTTATTATAAAAATCCTTATCAAAACCTCGCGGTAATACATAAACAACTGGCTGATCAGTCCAATTCTGGGGAACTTCAATCAGTATATAATTGGGCATTCTCAATCCCATTACATAGGACGCAGAATTAGACGTATCGCTGAGGCTTTGAGCAAATGCGTTTTGACCACCTGATATTACGCCAATAACGGAAAATACAAAACACAACGCTCCTCTTATACAATTCATGACTGGAACACTTAAGGTCAAGAATTGATTGTTGAACCGTTTATTCATTATTCAGCACAGATTCCTATCATCTCTTCCACAGCTTTTAAAACTTCCTCAACCGAAATCTCCTCCAAACAGGCGTAGGTTCCGAAACGGCAGGTTCGTGCGAAGCACGGGCTGCACCAGAGATTCTTATAAAGTACCCGATTCCGACTTCCAAGGGGTCTTGTCCATTCCGGACTCGTCGAACCAAAGATGGAGAGGACGGGAGTTCTTACTGCTGCTGCCAGATGTCCCAGCCCTGTATCATTCGTGATGAAGATTCGACACTGTTTTAAGATGGCTGCCGTTTCTTTCAGTGTGGTTTTTCCCCGAAGGTCGAGGAATCGTGAGTCGTGAATCGTGAGTCGGGAGTCGGGCACTTCACTTCCCAAGAGGACAACATTTCCATATTCTTTTAGTCTTTTTTCCAGTTCAGGAAATTTTTCCCACCGTTTTGCAGGTCCATAGACTGCCTCGGACCCGATGCCAATGAGATGTTCGGCACCTCGGAGGAATAGATTCGCTTTATCCTCATCCTGTGGATGAATGGGGATCAGTGGCTCCTCGAACTGTACTTCGAAATTCGAAATTCGATATTCTTTTCCCTCTCCTCCTCACCATTGAGACTTCTTGCAAGCTGAAGATAGGTTTCTACAAGATGCCGCTTTCTGTAATCCTTTGGTAGAGGAAGGGGATGAGTGAGGAAGACCCCTCTCCCTTCCGTTTTATACCCCACACGCTCCTTCGTTCCACTCATAGCGAGGAGAAATGCGGAAGAGAATGAGAGAGGAAACAGGACTCCCAGATCATATTGCTCTAGTCGTCGCTTCAACCAAAACGGAATTCCCCTTTCAAAGGGTAGAACCCGATTCACTCCTGGAAGTCCTTCAAAAAGTTCGCGCACCCGTTTATGGGCGACAACCGTCACCCCATCTCCGCCTAAGGTGGATAGGGCCTGAAGGGCTGGAATGGAGAGAATTGCATCTCCAAGCCAGTTGGGGACTCTGACTAAAATCTTCATGAATCCTGATTAGAGGTGAAAAGAAAAATGACCCCGATTTGGGATTGCCCCTAATTCACCTGAAGTGGAAAGGGACTGAATAAATCCCGCTCCTCCATAAGGGGCGGGATGAATTGAACCTGTACGAACGACGGCTATTGGAACTTATCGATTGGTGATTTGTTTCAAAAATATCCAGAGTTTCCTCACCGTCATATTCGACCCTTTTCGTTTTTTTAGAACAAACCCTCTTTCTGTCTTCTGGTAATCAAAGGACTTCAGAAAGCTATTCGGGAACCACCCAAAAGAAGAGAGGTCCTCAAGACGTTCTGGATAACCCCCCTCTTTTAGGAGATATTGATCCAGGAGGGTGGAGACTCTCTCTTCTTGCAGTTCCGGAAGGATCGTCTCAGATCCCAGAAGAGGGAGCCTTCCCCATTCCATTGAAAAATTCTGCCTCAGAACAAAACCACCTACCAGGTTGATGAGAAAGAAAAGGAGAAGTCCAATCCAATAAGGACTCTGACGAAGCCCTCGAAGAAAAGATACGAGATAGGGTCTTTTGATCACCCTCACTTTTGGAGCCTTTATCCCACCCTTTTCCACAAGGTCTTGGTCAAGGAGTAAAAAGACAATGTGATAGGTTCCAATCTGCCCAATACCGCTCGTCTCAGAAATCTCCTTCAGGGTTCTCTTACCATTCACAATGCTCAGAACTCGCTTCTCCTCCGGTGCAGCTCCTTCTGAAGGAGTCGAGCCCTCCTTCCTGAGGAGAATGAGGTTTTCATCTGTGAGTGTACTCTCCACATTCGGCCATTCATCCTTCCGTCTCACCGCCTCCATTGTGAGGGGTTGGATGTCCAGAGAGACATTGACACGAATGAGGGGGTTGATTCGAATCCGAGATTCAAACCGATAAGCCCCCTCTTTCCAAGTAAAGAGACGATCAAGAACGGACTGTACATAAAACCGAGCCATCTGTCGGAGACCCTCACTGGTAACGACTCTGGATTCGATCAATCCCCCTTCAATGGGTCTTCCCTTCTTCATCTGACTATTTTTCAGCTCAATGAAATCCTGAGAGGAGAGTTCCCCAGTTCTGACAAAGTAGTCCCAAAAGTAGGTTTCTCTGACCTCCTTGCCATAAATAGCACCTGCGACCTTCCCCCTTTGGAACTGGAAGGAGATCGTCTCTTGAGACTTCAGTTGCAAAATAGTCAGGACCCCTGTCTTCTCCTGTGCGAAAAGAGTCTGGAAGATCTCCGCCAGCTCCACAAACCCCTTAAATTGTCCTTGAATCTCCATAGTTTATGTCTTTCCTCCCCTCATTCTCTCTTCTTTGAGTCGGGCTTCAATGAAACTCTCCCGACGACCGGGAGGACGGGGCTTTTCTTCCAACACCGGTTTTCTTTCAACATCCCTTTGAAGAGTTCTAAAAAAGGAGCGAAAGGTCAGAATATAGAGGAGGAGGATGAAAAGAAGAAGAGGAATGGGCGGAAAAAGCGGGTTAGGTGGGATTAGATAGAGGGGATGGATTCTCAAGAAGAAGCCCCAGAAAAGGACTGCAAAAAATCCCGCGAGGATTCCTTTCCAGGTAGACCCAATGAATAAATGTCCCAACCCGGGAAAAAGGAGAGTGAAGACTGATCCTCTCTTTCTGCGGATCTCCTCAGATTCTCGCCTCATTCGATCCCTAAATTGTTCCTGAAATCCGGAGGAGGTGGTGGTTGAGAGGGTTTTTGAACAGCGGGGGCAAACAGGGGAGTGGGGAGTGCGTCCGCCTAAGGCGGACGAATCCCGAGCTCCCCCTTCCATCTTCATACACCGGGAACAGATAGGTCTTCCGCAAAGTTGACACTTGGAGGTGAGTCTTTCACGATCTAAGAAAATAGAACCGACCATGGAGAGCACCAGAGTCAGAATAGGGAGGATTGAATATTTTTGGTTTGCAATGTTCATCTTGGATTGTGAAGTGCTATTGTCAAAGGTCTTTTGCCAGAGCAGAGAAGAGGGAAGAAATTGGTCAATCACTCTCCTCCCCGCCTGGATCAGTCGGGGATCTAATTCCAAAGCCCACTCCAGTTCCTGAGTCGCATCTCCCAGTCGGATTTGGATTGAATAAACCTGACTCAGGTTGTAATGCGGGAGAGGGGATTCTGGGTCCATAGAAATTGCCTTTTCATAGGCTTTAATTGCCTTCTCATACTCCTCCAACTCAAAATAGATATTTCCGAGATTATTATGGAAGAATGAGGACCCTGAATCCAATTCGATTCCTCGAAGATACGCCTCTTTCGCCGCTATCAAGTTTCCCTTCCGTCTCTCCTCACGGCCTATGGTAAAGTAGAGGGTTGGGTCATCTCTTTCCTCTGCCTGGGCATAGAGTTTTTTCAAGTCCACCCTTTCGTTCTCCATAGTGGAGAGTAGGTGGCTGAGCTCTCCCTCTGGATGGAGAGGAATGAGAAGGAGGGAATCGACTTTCAAAATGAATGGGTAAGCGATCAGGAAGAGAAAGACCAAGAATAGAAGAATCCTCTCCTTTCTGCTACTCACGAGAATCCAAAGGAGAAGGAGAGAGATGAGGAGAAGAACATAATGTGGAATGCCCCAGAGGAGGGGGATAGCGAGGAGAATCCATCCCCCAATACTCCTAACAGAGCGAGGAGTCACGGAGGACCTGAAGATCGGTAGAACCGAGAGGATCTCCAAGATTCGATGGTGGAGATGGGGGAGGTATCGAAGAAGGAGGCCGAGGGAGAGGAAAATGGAAAGAGCAAAGAGGCACAGGAGAGTTGATCGAAATAGGGTTGTGACAAAGAGATGCTGAGCTTTAAAGTCCTCCCTCAAGACCCGATTGATCCTACTGAAATCGTCAATAAGTTCTTGATTGAACGTTGCGAAATGGATCCATAGGAGGGGGATATGGTTTCGGAGTTCTCCTGGATTGAGATCCCTTGCCAGTCGAAGATATCTCTCCCCTTTATCTCTCTCTCTTTCCCGCAAGAGTTCTTTTCCTTTGAAGTAAAAAAAGGTGGAGATCTCTTCATTTTCCCCATCCCATTCGATATTTTGAAGAAAGGCTGCGAAAGCCACTTTAAGGAGTTCATCCAATTTCCGCTCTTCAAAAAGGAGGAGAAAGTCGAAGATGTAGGATTCGTCATCGCCTGCCTTCTGTATGGCTTTCTCATAATAGATCAGAGCATTCTCAGGGGCCCCAATTTTTTGATACGCCTCTCCGATCACGAAGGGGCGATAGGGGCTGTTCTTGAGAGTTTCCACCAACAACCCCTCCCCACTTTTGAGGGCATCTACAAACTGGGGAATATAGGAAAAAGCCTCTTCTCTCTCCCTCCTTCTATCCCCCATCTCCTGAACGAACTCTCCAGGCCATAGAGATGCCGGAAAGAGGAGAAGGATGAGCATAAGAACCCCTCTCATTACCCTGCAAGGATAGTGAAAAATAGCCAATTTGTCAATAAAAAAGGTTGACAGAAGGGGTCTTTTGGGATAGGTTGAATTGAAATTAAAAAAACAAATGAAAAATAGGTGCCACGAGATTTTAGGGATTTCTCCCTTACAGGAGATAAAAAAACATTCCAGAAGAAATGGCGACTCTGTGCCAATCTTGATCCGCCTCCCAGGCCGTCCCAGCCCGAGGGTTGGGCGAGGAGAATCGGTCGGGGGGGTCGGGGTCGGCAGGCGGATTCTGGTTGCCTCCTTTCACTTTTCATTTTTCATTGCTCTTCTTATGGGCTGTGGGAAACCCTCCCCTCCCCCTCTCCTCTCAGAGTGGGAGAGGCTGGAACAGGAGGAGGCGGCTTCTCTCTTTCAGGAGGCCTACGAAACCTATCAAGACGGAGAATTGGAGGAAGCAATCAATGGTTTTAAAGTGATTTTGAGGAGGTATCCGGAGTCCCCTGAGGGGCAGGATGCTGCTTATCTCCTCATGCTCAGCCACTATCGCCTGAAAAATTATGATGAAGTTCTCACTTGGTCATCCCTTCTCCTCCAAGATTATCCTGATACCCCCTATCGAGGTCACGCCCTCCTCTTTGAGGCAAGGATTTACACCCGAAATGGTGAGTATTTCCAAGCCGCCCTCCGTTACGGAGACATTTTGAACGAAAAATCTGTGAAGGGGGAACTGACCTCTCTTTCAACCCTCCTTCAGGAGGCAGAATCGGCCCTTCAAACCCTCCTCCATGAAAGACTCAACCTCTCTCAACTGAAGGAGTTGTTGAAAGAATCCCCTGTCCTCCGCCCCAAGCTCCTTTTGGAGATGGGAAACCGAGAGTTGAAG
Source organism: candidate division TA06 bacterium (assembly GCA_022562655.1). Lineage (GTDB taxonomy): Bacteria > Hydrothermota > DG-26 > E44-bin18 > JADFOU01 > JADFOU01. Next base: position 12,209 of record JADFOU010000009.1, on the reverse strand, counting down.
GCAGGAAGGAGAGAGGAAGGGGTGGAATCCCTAAGTCGATTGGTGGAGGAGTTTCCGGAGAGCGAGGCGGCTGGGAGGGCCCGGAAACTTCTCAAGAGGTATGAAAAGAAAGCCCCCACTTACAAGCTCGGTCTCCTCCTCCCCCTCACCGGAGAAGCTGCCCCCTTTGGAAGGGCTGTCTTTCGAGGGGTGGAACTTGCCTTAGGAATGGAGAATCCGTATTACGAAAATCGTCCGCTTGATGAGGAAACAGACCGCACTCCGCACTCCGACCTCTTCCTACCCATTCTAAAAGATACCGAGGGAGATCCCATCATTGCCCTGGAGATGGCAAAAGAATTGATCGAGGAAGAAGATGTCCTTGCGATCGTTGGACCCGTCTTGAGCCTCACCACCATCCCTGTGGCAGCCCGTGCCAATGACCACAATGTTGTTCTCATCTCCCCCACCGCAACAGAGGAGAGGATTCCCATGATAGGACCCTATGTCTTTCAGTTGAACCCGTCCATCCGGATTTACGGAAGGACGATTGCTCGCTTTGCCATTGAAAAGTTCGGCATCTCCCGATTTGCTCTCCTCTATCCCACAGATGGTTACGGAGAGGAGATGGTGAAGGTCTTCATGGAAGAGGTAGAGAGGCTGGGGGGGAAAATTCTTGCCCGGGAGGCCTATCCTCCAGGGACGACCGACTTTCAGAAGAGGATCTTGAGACTCAAAAGGACAGCTGCAGAGGCTCTTTTTATTCCCGCCCATCCCGATGAGATCCTCCTGATTGCCCCTCAATTGCGGTTCCATGGAGTGGAGGCAACGATTTTAGGAGGATCGGGATGGGGTTCAGAGAAGGTGGTCCAGTCAAAATATGCCGAGGGAACCTTTTTCCCTTCAAACCCCCTTGAGGAAGACGATGAGTCAGGAGAGGGGGTTGGATTTGCCCAACTCTATCGAGAGGCATATGGAGTGGATCCAAGTCGTTCCGCTGCCTTAGGCTACGATACGATAAAGATTCTTGAATCTGCCGTAGGTGGACACAAAGGAAAGATAAATCGGGAAAAATTGAGAGAGCGCCTCTCAACGATGGGGGTTTTCACAGGGGTCTCAGGATCCCTCTCCCTGGCTGGAGAAGCAATACAGTCCCCCTCGGTCTGGACTATCGTGAAGGGCGAAAAAGTCAAGGCAGAGATCAATGAGGAGACTCCACAAAAAGAAGAGAACGGAGAAGAAAACGTGAATGGAGAGAAGGGTGAAAGAGAGGAGGCCCCATCGGAAGAAGAGGGAGATTTGGAGAAGGATCAATAAAGAATTAAAGATCGGAAATTGTTATTGGAAATCGGAGTTCGGAAAACAGTACTTCCATTTTAAAATTTCAAATGTTTGACATCTCATTTTGAAAATTCGATCGTTAATTCAAAAATGACACGTCACCATTAACAATTCACCCTTCACAATTCTCATCCCTTCTTCAGCCTTGCCTTTTTCAGAAGTTTCTTCGTCTCTTTCTTGAGATCCCTATAAAAGGGGAACCCCTCCCCCCAATCCATAGATGCGGGATTGGCTCCTTCGATTTGGTCAAGAATCCCCCGACACAGTTCCACACACTCATCAAACCTCTTCTGATGATAATAGACCCGGGCGATCTCCAATTGACAGGAAAGGAGGTTGTAGAGGCTTCTCGGCTGGCCCTTTCGAATTAAAGCGAAAAGTTTTTCATAGGTCATTAAGGCCCTCTCCCAGTCCCCCATCTCCGAGAAGACCTTCGCCAGCCCCCAGTTAAACGTTCGGTTGTTGGGAAACTCACCAATCAACTCCAGAGAGATTTTTAAGGCATGGGTATACCTCTTTTCCCGCAGGAGAAGGAGGACGAGACCATCTTTTGCGGCAATACGAGAATACCTTCCCTTCTCCACAGCAAGCCTCACCTCCTGAATTCCCTCATCTGGACCTTTACCCAGAAAGGGGAGAACACCCCAGAGTTCGTTTACGAAATAATGATATCCTCCAACACCCATATAGGCGTCATAGAGGGTCGAATCGACTTTTATCGCCTTCTTCAAGGCTTCTGCAGCTTTCAAAACATCTGTAAAGGCCTTGAGGAAATTTCTCTTCTGGTGGGAATGAAAGGCTCTGTATCCGTAACTCCCCCCTAAAAAGAAATAAGCCCATGGATCCCTCGGATTCTCCTGGAGTTTTGTTTCGGATCGTTCCACCGCATCTTCAATATACCGCAGAAACTCATCTTCTGGTTCTAAAGTAGAGAAATCGCTCATATAGAGGCCAATGAGGCCTGCGATAAAGAAATATCCTGCCGGACTCTCTCCATCCAGTTGGATCACCCTCTCAAATTCCGCCCTGGCTTCCTCATATTGTTCTTGATAGGCGAATTGAAGCCCATGCTGGATATGGTCTTCCCGAAGGGCCGGTTGGAGACTCGACTCTTCGAGGGGCGGGGCAGGGGGGTCGGGCTCGGCAATCTCTGAAGAAAAAGAAAGGGAACAAATAAGAAGTAGGAAACTCAAATTAACCATTTAACCATTCACCATTTAACCAATTTATCTGGATTTTTTCATTTTTTATTGAATAGTGACGGATAGGCTAAATGAAACCTCCTTTGATAGTAGATCCGCATGGAAAAGTATGTGAGCACTAAAAGGAGAAGATAGAAAGGGTAGAGATAAATGGTCAACAGGACAAGAAGAGGGGCACCGATGCGAATCGAGAGAAGGTAAAATCTCATCTCCTCCTTCTTCAAAGCCAGGAGAAAAGGTGGAAGAGCAAAGAGAGCGGCGATAAAACAGATGGAGTCCCGGATCAGAAAAGAGGTGAGGAGAGCAAAGAGGAGGAAAAGGGTACCCAAGGCAGCTGTCCTCCTCCTTCCAAGGAGAACCCCTGTCGTTTTGTCTCCCGCCTTCTCATCTCCAGAGATGTCCGGGATGGTTGTATTGAGGAAGACGGCGCCTACTGAAAGGACATAGGGAATAGAATGGTAGACCGTCGCAAGAGAAAAGGGACTCACAGTAAGCCATCCGACAGAGAAACTGACAAGACCAAAACCCGTGCTGTTCCAGAGGAGGTCGAGGAAGGGTCTCCCTTTGATTTTAATTGGAGGAACGGAGTAGAGAATGCCCATCACAAGAGAGAGAAAAACAAAGGCAGTGAATAATGTAAAATGGAACATGGAAATGGAGAGGGTTAAGGCAATGAGGAAGAGGAGCCCCATTTCCATCAGGGCAAATTTTACGGGGATCACTCTTTCAGAGAGGAGAAAGAGTTTCTGATTCATCCGATCCGTTTCTCGGTCCAGAACCTGATTCAAGATATAAACTCCACTCATGAGTGCAGAATAGAGAAGAAATGCCCACAGAAATGTGGAAGGGGGAATGCGGAATGAGGAATACCCTACTCCCCAATCCGCATTCCGCACTCCAAACTCTGCAGTCCTCATTCCCCAGTAATATCCCAATAAAAGGAAGGTCCAGACCGGTATGAGGAGGGTAGGACGGACGAGAAAGAGGTAGTCAAAGGGGTTGGCTCTGCTCCGTTTCATTTTAGTTCAGACTCTGGAGATCGGACTTTAGTCTATCGTCCAATGTCTATGGTTTATTTATCCTTGACAGTCTTTTTGAAAAAAGGTATCTTCTTAGAGTTGGTGGTTGGTAACGGGCGAATGGTTAAATTTAATTATTTAACCATTTAACTATTTATTCATTTAACCAATCAAACATTGGCTATCATCACACCGGAAAAAGTCAAGCGGGGGCTTCGTATATTCCTCCTGATCACCATCCTCACTCTTCTCGTCCTTTTCTTCTTTACTGTTCGAAAGGAGACTCTTCGACAGGAGACTTGGGAGGGATTGAAACAAATCAAAACCACATTTCTCCTTCTCGCCTTGTTCATTACCCTTCTCCGCCTCTATGGGGAGACCCTTCGAATTCAAGTTCTGGCATGGGCCGGAGGAAAGTGGATTTCCCTCAAGGATAGTCTTGATTTAAATTTGGGCTCACTCTTTTTAGGCGCCGTCACTCCTTTTCAAAGTGGAGGGATTCCACTTCAACTCTATATCCTGAATAAGTCCGGACTCTCCATAGGTAGAGGGACAAATGTCATCCTCCTCAAGGGGCTTCTCCCTTCACTTCTCTTCCTCATCTCTCTTCCTTTTATCATTTTCTATTTTGGTGATCTTGAGCTCTTCGATTCCCCGCTGATCCGAAACCTCGCCCGCTATATCTTCTCCCTTTATCTTCTCCTCATCTTTCTCCTCTTCTATCTCCTCTTAAACCCTCCCTGGTTTAAGAAGGGACTCCTCCGCCTTGAGGGGTTTCTGAGGCGAAGAGGGATCGTGAAAGGGGAGTGGGGCTTGAAACTTTTGGAGAAGGGCTTTCTCCAATTGGAAGAATTCAAAAAAGGGTTGAAAGAGAGTATCGGAATAGGACGGATGAAGCTTCTCTTAGCTTTCCTTCTCAGTATAATAGGGCTAGCGCTTCACCTCATCACCGCCCCCGTCCTCCTTTTGGGATTAGGCTTAAACCCGCCTTTCCTCACCACCATGGTCCTTCAGATGCTCCTCTACTTCCTTCTCCTATTTGTCCCTACGCCGGGTGCCAGTGGGATTGCTGAATTGGGGGGGTTCGCCCTCTTCTCCCTTGTCTGCCCGGATCATCTCTTGCTCCCTTTCATCTTCCTCTGGAGGTTTTTCTACCTCTATCTGGCAGCAGCCATTGGGGGGGGTCTTCTCCTCCAAAGGGTGAAAAGAAGCGGCATCCAAATGAACGCCTCTACCGAGAAAAAGGACCCCCCTTTCTCGATTTCATCCCACTCCAGAAACTCAGAAGGGCAATGAGGAATCCAAAGACGAGGTTACTCAATTTGGCACTGCCTCCTAAAACAAAGGCGGAGGCCAAAATCCACAGACCCATATAGAAAAGAGCCCAGTTCTGCCACATGGAAGAGTCAGTGATTAGTGATTGGTGATTCGTGATTCGTAACAAAAATTGTTATTATCGCATACTATCCATTCTCAATTTTCTAATTTCCATTACCAATCTCCAATTTCAAATAACCAATTTCTAATTTCCAAACCATTTAACCATTTAACCAGCAAACCGGTGTCCTGTCAAGGTGAATCCCGCCCCTCGTGCTGCACAAAAGTATTGTGTCCAAAAGGTGGTTAGAGTGAATGGTAAAATTTCTCTTGAAGGAAACTCTCTATGTTAGAAAAAAAAGAGAAAAGCTGGATGAACCCCGCCCCTCGGAAGAGGGGCGGGGTGAATGTCGAAGATCCGACACTGCGGGAAGACCTCTCGAACTATCGGGATGAGTTTCCCATCACCCGAACCTGCACATTCCTGAATCATGCCTCCCGTTCCCCCCTCCCCAACCGCTCTCTCCAAGCGATAGAGAGGTTCCTCCGGAAGTCCAGAGAAGATGGGGCGGAGTTTGATGAAGAGGCTTTTCAGTTTTTGAACGAGACCCGAGAACTCATCGCCCGCTTGATCTGTGCCTCTCCTCAAGAAATCGCCCTCTTCCCCAATACCTCAATGGGGATCAACATCGCTGCAAGGGGACTCCAGATCCAGCAAGGGGAGAATGTCATTATTCCAGAGAAGGAATTTCCCGCCAATGTCTTCCCCTGGCTTAACCTCCAAAGAGACTCCCGATCCGGGTCGGAGGGTGTCGAGGTTCGATTCATACCTGTGGAGAAGGGAGTGGTCTCACCAGAGAGCGTAGAAGAGTTAATAGACGAAAAGACCCGTGCCGTTTCGATTGGTTTTGTAGATTTCTCACGAGGGGCGAAGCGAGACTTAGAAAGGATTGGGGCTCTTTGCGAAAAGAAGGGGGTCCCCTTTATTGTAGATGGGATGCAGGGAGTTGGGGTGTTGAATCTGGATGTGAAGCGATGCCGAATTGATCTCCTTGCTTGTGGAGGAGCAAAGTGGCTGATGTCGCCCCATGGAACAGGATTTACTTATATTCGTGAGGGGTTCCAGAAGAAGATTCAACGAACTTACTTTGGATGGCTTGCGGTCAAAGGTCCGGAGAATTTTGAAGATCTCTTAGATTACTCTTTCAAACCCTTTCCAGGGGCGCGGAGTTTTGAAGTAGGAACATACCCTTACCACGACTTCTATGGGATGAAGGAATCACTGATACTCCTTTTGGAGATTGGCATAAAAAATATCGAGAAGAGAGTCTTCACTTTGACTGATCTTCTGATCAAAAAATTAGAACATACCTCTTATTCCATTTTGAGCCCCCTCGATACCTGCCACCGCTCCGCTATCCTATCCATCGGTGGGAAGAACCTGGAGGGTGTCTTCTCCTCTCTTACCGATGCAGGAATTTTTGTTTCAAAAAGAGAAGGGGGAATTCGAGTCTCTCCCCATTTTTACAACACTGAAGAAGAGATCGAAAAGTTGGTGGATGTTTTAAAGGGGATTACTTGAGAAGGATGAGTTTTTTTACTGAGGTATGATTCCCTGCAGTGAGGCGGTAGAAATAAATTCCATTGGATTGATTCTTACCTTTCCATTCCACCTCATAAGCCCCAGGTTCTTGATGCTCATTTACGAGAGCCTCCACAAGCCTTCCAGTAATGTCATAGATTTTCAAGGTAACGTGATTCGTATTTCGTCCCTGAACTAGATTCAGGGCGGGATTCGTGGAAGGAATCTGATAATGGATGAAGGTAGAAAATTGGAAGGGATTGGGGGAGTTCTGGAATAATGTGATTTTTTCATTATCAAGCTTGAATTTTCCATTTTCTTCTTCAACACCTACAGTCTGTGAATATTTGATGGTTATATAGTCGAAGCCAGCAAGCGAATCAAATGTTCCTTCGCCTGTCACATATACATTATTTAAATCATCCACGGCAATATTCCAAAAATAACTATTGGGATAATTCATTATCCATATAGAATCTCCATTTCCGTTGTATTTAACTGTAGCACTTCCGGTAACGTAAACATTGCCAGAGGAGTCCAAATCAAGAGCCCAAGACGAAATATTATTATTTCTTCTTATCCAGAGGATGTCCCCGAGAGTATTATATTTAAGTGTAGCACTTCCACCAGAATTGCTCCATCCCGTTACATAAACATTACCCGAATCATCTACAGAAAGATCCGTTGAATAGTCATCTGTATTGGATGGATTGTTATATCTCCTCACCCAAACCGAATCCCCGTTACTATCATACTTGATTGTCACGTAGTCATCATTTGCACCATTCCAGCTTCCACCAGTAATATAAACATAACCCGCGTCATCAATCGCTAGGGAAGGAAAAAAGTCATCCCAAGATGAACCCACATATCTCCTTACCCATAGGGTATCTCCGAGGCTATCAAATTTTATCGTAGCGAAATCATTTGGCCAACCTCCACTATCACTCCAACCTGTCACATAGACATTTCCAATTGCGTCTACTGAAATATCATAGGTGAAATCATAACCATTCCCTGGACCATTATAATTCCGCACCCAGACGGTATCACCATTACTATTGTATTTAATAACGACATAATCCATATTTCCACCTGCATCATCACTCGCTCCAGTAACGTAGACATTGCCTGATGAATCCACTGCAAGATCAATAAATCCATCATCTCTACTGGCAGGACCATCATACCTCTTCACCCAAAGGAGATTTCCAAGGTTATCGTATTTGATCGTAGCACCATCATAGAAAAGGCCATTACCAATGCTAATACCTGTGACATAGACATTCCCCAAATCATCAAGGACGATTGCTAAAGCATCGTCGTCGGAACTTGCAGGTCCATCGTAAGTCCTCACCCACATAGTATCTCCAGAAGAATCATATTTTATCGTCACATAATCATTGAGGGAGTCGGACATATCATCCGCTCCCCCTCCAGTTACATAGACATTTCCTGAATCATCCACGGCAAGAGAGTATGCCCTCTCATTGAGGTTCCCCGGTCCATTATACCGGGCGACCCATTCCTCCATCACCTGGGCTTCTCCAGAAGAGAGGCTGAAAAAGGCTAACAACAGAGTATGGTATAAGAAATTTTTCATTAATATCGCTTCTCCATTATTTATTCTAATTTACTGACTTCTCTAAGTCAATAATAAAATTTCTCAATCAAAATGGGGCGACAATGGTTCGCCCCATCTGAAGTACGTCTTAAAACGATGGAAATCATTTCATCAGAATGAGTTTTCTAGTGGAGGTATAAACCCCTGTTGTGAGTCGGTAGAAATAAATCCCACTTGCCTGCTCCTTTCCCTCCCACTCGACTTGATAGACCCCAGGTTCTTGGCGCTCATTCACCAGGGTCTCCACCAGCCTCCCCGTTATATCAAAGACTTTAAGAGAAGCCAAACCGGATGCTGGGAGCGAATAGCGGATGAGGGTGGAACGATGGAAGGGGTTGGGAGAACTCTGGAACAATCGGAATTCGGAATTCGGAGTTCGAAATTCGGAATTCTCCTCTTCTACTCCGACTGTAGTGGGATCGAGCCAGAAGAGGACCCGAACCATCACCGTATCCCGCGAGGCAAAGGGTCCTGAACCGTGGATCGCTTCAAAGGGGAAGGCGAAGTAAACCACCCGGAAGACACCGGAGTCAAACTTGACGGCGGCTGTGCCGAGGGCGTTGGTGTACGAGAAGACAGAATCGGCACCGGCAAGGGGGGAGATCTTGTCCTCCGAGTTGGCATTCCCTGCACCATTGACCCCCTGGATGACAAGATTGATCCCATCGCTGACCTCATCTCCCAAAACTCCTGAGAGGAGGTTATCGTTTGCATTCCCCATAAGGAAGGAGGCTTTCAAATAATTGGCATAAAAGGGTCTGGACCCGATATCCTCTCCGAGGTTCTGACTTGTGATGAAGAGGCGTCCACCCCCGTCCAGAAAGTTCTGAAGGTCTATCTCATCCTGGGGAGTGAGGGTTCCCGTGGTGGCATCGCCAGTAAACCAGATGACGATGGAGTAACTGGGAAGTGCAGAGGTGACTGCACCTTGAATCTGACGATCCCAGGAGTCATAGAAGAGACCGAGATTGTCCAAGGAAGAGGTGTAGTAGGTCTCATAATCCGCCTTAGGCGGTCCTTCATCATCATCCACAAGAAGGATGTCGGGGCGACCAATCATCAGGGTGAAGGATTCGGTGGTGGTGTAGGCTCCTCCATCGGAGGAGATATCAAGGAGAAAAGTGGCGAAATGAACCTCGGCAAGGGGATCTACTGTAAAGGAGAAGGGATCTCCTGTGTTGTCCACCAACTCATCGGTGGAAATGGAGCCAAAAGAGCCATTGGGATCTCCAATCGTGATGTCGGGATCTGTGGTGGAGAGGGTCCCGAGGACATTGGTCGCAGGCATCCAGTAGTTGGTGAGGGTGACGATGAGGTCGACGGTCTCACCGGGATCGGCTCGTCCATCATTATTGCCCATGGGGTCTTGAACCTCCGTAGAAACCACTTCAATCCGTGGGATCCAGAAGAGGACATCTAAATTGGCAGTCATCAGGCTATCCGAAGGAGAGATGTTCCAGACCGCCACCTGGGTTTCGGCTCCAAAGTAGGCCTTGGAGTTGGGGTTAGTGGTTCTGTCGAAAAGGAGGTTATTGGTTGTACCAGGGTAAGGATCTCGAGCATCCCCGCTGTTCACATTATTATTCAGGTCCCGGAGTCCATCTGCCTGCTCAAGGTCAACTTTGTAGTGGCTCTCATTTCGGTTATTGGACATGATTTCATCTACATGGAAGATGAGGAGGCCATTCCCTGGAATGAAACCGTCAAATCCGACCTTCTGTCGGTTCTCCACTAAGAAATACTGAGGTCCAATGGTTCCTCCTGTCCATAGACGATAGATCGTAGGAGTCCATTCCACGGCAGGGAGGGGGGCATCTACGATATGATTCATTACGACGATGGGAGAGACGAATCCCACCTGGGACTTGCACCATGCGTCAAAGTGGACAGGACGAGTCCCTCCCCCACCCCAGGAACCCCCCGCCATCATAGACCACCTCCCGAGACCGTTTGAGGTATAGTCGGTGTCGTAGAGGTCAGGAAGATTGAAAACGGAATGACCCATCTCATGGCCGAAGACCCCGATGGCTCCATCTTCGGGCTCCATGGCATACCGGTAGGCATAAACCCCATCAACCAAGACAGGAGAGGAGGTTCTCCAGGCATGAGACCAGATATCATTCGGGTTTCCAGTCTGTTCTGCACCGGGTCCGGCGTGGACGACGAAGAGGGCATCCACATAGCCATTGCCGTCCCCATCGAAGAGGGAGAAGTCAATGAGAGGATTTGCTGCAGCCACAGCGTCCTCAACCAATTTCTGAGCATTCCGGGGATAAGAGCCAAACCCGTTCTGACCATTCACATAATAGGCATAGGTCTGGGGCATCCGGAGCCAGATCGTCACGGTCCCGGTGATGGTCAGATTCCCGTAGGAATTTTCCAGGAAGTAATCGGTCATACTCCCAGTGGGATAGGTCCCAACGCTGAAGAGCATCTCATCAATGTCGCTTTGGGGCCTTGCCCCCACATTGTCTGAGAAGTCGGCAATGAGGACGATGGCGGGCTGAGTCACACTCCCTGTGGTTGCAAATTCATACTTCTCAGGGTTCGGGTTGGGCTCCCAGACCCCTTTTGCCCTCGCTTTTTCGGAAATTTCGACAACTTCATCCAACCTCCCTTCCGCCTTAAGCCTCTTCAAGAGATCGGGGTGGAGGGGCATGGTAAAGGCATGGGATACAAACCCCGTGGCAGTGACCAGAAGCAGTAGCAGTCGAAAAAGAGACCTTTTCATCTTTACTCCTTCAGAAATAGTTAATGATTTTAAATTTTTAGATCACAAATCTCTTCGGCTATTCACTTTTTTGATTACTCTGTGCAGGAACGCAGATCCACTTGAGTCGGATTAAATCCTTTCATCTATTTTATAAACTATAAATCTTTCTCTGCGTCTCTGCGGTAAATTGCCTTCATTTCAGCAAGAGCATCTTTCGGACATCCTTTTTCTCTCCTGCGGTGAGGCGATAAAAGTAGATACCGCTTGATTGATCCTTTCCCTCCCAGATGACCCTATAGACTCCCGTTTCCTGGATTTGATTTATAAGAGTCTCCACCAGCCGCCCCGTAATGTCATAAACCACCAACCTGACTGGGATTTTATCCTTATCACTGATCCTTGACCCCTGACCCCTGACAACTGGAAGTGTGTAGCGGATGAGGGTGGAATTATGGAAGGGATTGGGAGAATTCTGAAACAATCCGAATTCGAAATTGGGAATTTGAAATGCGGAATTCTCCTCTACCCCCACCACATTCCCAATATGGAAACTTGCCGGATCCATCATGCATACAGAACGACTCTCACCATCCTCTGCGTATGCCCGCCACCAATACTGGGTGTTTGCCGTCAAGGACGGGGTGACGGTCCAGGAGGTGGTGCTGACCCCCTCCGGAACACCATCAACCGAAGCAACCAATTGGGTAAGGAAGGAGTCAGAGTAGACCCGAAAGCCGTAGGTGAGGACGTCCCCCTCGGGGTCCGTTGCGTTGTTCACCACAAGGTCGGGGGTGAGGGTCAAGAGGGTGGTGTCATTGGGTGGGCTATACAGGGTTGGGGCGGAGGGGGGGCGATTGGCCGAAATAGTAGCTCCAATAAATACATCATCAATATACCACCCATCCTCAGTGATCCAGTTATCCGAGACAAACCGGAAGCGAATCAGGACATTGCTATAACCCAGGGCACTCGTGAGGGGGATTGCTACAGGTGTCCAAGATGCAAGACTTCCAGTGTAATTACCGATACTCAACCAGTTTGATCCTCCATTCGTTGACACCTCAGCACACCCATAGTCGTAGCCATACTCGATGAAGTGGCGGTTATAAAAACGAAGTTCTGCATAGGATGCATCTGTAAGATCCAGACCGGAAGCCATTATGAGGGAGACATTGGTGTTATTTTCGTAATTCCCAGAGGGGCTATCCGTTACACTGTTAGGGGGTGAGTTGGAACTTGCGGAGGTGAGATCCCATGGAAACTGTCTGATCCAGTTCCCTATTCCTACGAAGTCATCAGAGAAGAGGGAAGAGACCAGGCGCAGACTCACCAAAAGGCTAAAAGTCTCCTGAGCAATATATCCGCCATCGGCGGTGATGGTGAGAACGAAATCAATTTGATGCCCCTGGGGCGTTGTAGAGTCAACGGAGAG
>JADFOU010000241.1 GCA_022562655.1 candidate division TA06 bacterium | reverse complement strand
AAAGGTCAAGGAAAAGGAGTATCCAGTTTGTGGATCGAAGAGGGCAAATAAAGAAGAAACCTGCACCCGCCCTGCCGGATGGGGAACAGATCACGCAGGCAAGGGGAAATGCAAACTTCATGGGGGAGCCTCCACAAGAGACGATCACGTAGGAGCATTCGATCGGCCGTCCTCGCAAAGACCCCTGACCACTATGGTCCCATCAAACAGGCCTACTTCTCCCCCTTTCTTCTTGTCTATGGAACCCAGGGCGATTCCCTCACGAGTGAGGTCAATCTCCACCATGCCCGCCTCAAATCCTTTGCCTGGTGGATCAGAGGCAATGGCTATGCAGAGATCCTCCCCGATACCGAAGTCACCCCGAATTTGATGGAGACCCATAACCTCATTCTCTTTGGGGGTCCCCAAACAAATTGGATTACTAAAAAGATCGCCCCCAAACTCCCTATCACCCTCAAAGAGGGCAGAGTGACTCTGGGAAAGAAAACCCTTGATTCTTCCCAACTGGCCCTCCAACTCATCTACCCCAACCCTCTCAATCCAAAAAGATTCATCCTTCTCCACGCTGGAACCTCCCTGCAGGTGGATTCCTCCTTGGGTGGGTCAATCCGATTGGGAACCCTCTATTCTGGCGCCGGCCTCCCCGATTTCATTCTTTATGACGAGTCACTAAAAAGGAAAGGATGGGGAGGGGTCCTGGTCTGCGGATTTTTTGATTCCCATTGGCAATTAAAAGAGGAACTCCTCTTCTACAAACTGGGCTCTTCAAAGGATATCTCGGTAGAATAACATTGCAGCGTTGCAAGGGCTAACTTACAAATTTTCAGTAACTTATATAAAGATCCCTCGCCCTAAAGAAAAAAAGAAAATTTTTTTGTCATGATATCTTGACAAACCCGATAAAGACTGTTAAAATGATAAACTCTTCACTCAAGATTATTCAAGTTGAGGAATCTCTAAAAGTAAAGGAGGAATTGATGAAGATCACACCTTTAGGGGATCGGATCCTGGTCAGAAGGATTGAGGAAGCAGAAGCGAAGCGAGGCGGGATCATCATCCCCGACACTGCCAAGGAGAAGCCCCAGCAGGGGAAGGTCATTGCTGTGGGCAAAGGAAGGATGGAAGATGGGAAGAGGATCCCCCTGGAAGTCCAAAAGGGGGAGAAGATCCTTTTTGGAAAGTACTCTGGGACAGAAATCACCCTCGATGGGGAGGAATACATCATCATGCGGGAAGAGGATGTTCTGGGGATTATGGGATAACTTCCAATAAAAAAAATAGCGTTAAATGGTTAAATCGTTAATTGGTTAAATTTAACCATTTAACCAATCACCATTTAACCAATATTAAGGAGGAGGTTTGCTATGGCTGCCAAGATAATCAAATTCAATGAGGAAGCAAGAAGGGCTATCCTGCAAGGAATCGACGTCCTCGCAGAAGCGGTGAAGTCCACCCTGGGACCAGCCGGGCGGAATGTCGCCCTGGACAAGAAATTCGGTTCCCCCACCGTGACCAAAGATGGTGTCACGGTTGCCAAAGAGATCGAGTTGGAAGATCCCTTTGAGAATATGGGAGCCCAGATGGTCCGGGAGGTTGCGTCCAAGACCAGCGACGTGGCAGGAGATGGGACCACGACCGCCACCATCCTCGCCCAAGCCTTCTGTCGAGAGGGGATGAAAAATGTCACCGCCGGTGCCAATGCGATGGAATTGAAACGGGGGATTGAGAAGGCGATAGAGACCGTGGTGGAAGTGCTGAAGAAGCTCTCAAAACCCACCAAAGGGAAGACGGAAATCGCTCAGGTCGCCGCCATCTCTGCCAATAACGACAAGGTGATCGGGGATACCATTGCACAGGCTATGGAAAAGGTAGGGAAGGATGGGGTCATCACGGTGGAGGAGGGGAAGACCCTGGAGACCCATGTGGAGTATGTGGAGGGGATGCAGTTCGACAGAGGCTATCTCTCCCCTTATTTCGTCTCCAATGCGGAGCGAATGGAGGCCGTCCTCGAAGATCCCTATATCTTCATCCATGACAAGAAGATCAGCTCTATGAAAGACCTTCTCCCCCTCTTAGAGAAGGTTGCCCAGAGGGGAAAACCCCTCTTGGTCATTTCGGAAGAGGTGGAAGGGGAGGCTCTGGCGACTCTGGTTGTGAACAAGATCCGGGGTACCCTCTCCTGCTGTGCTGTGAAGGCACCGGGGTATGGAGATCGAAGAAGTGCGATGCTGGGAGACATTGCCGTCCTCACCGGTGGAAAACTCATCTCAGAAGATATTGGTATCAAGATGGAGAATGTGGAACTTTCTGATCTTGGGCAGGCAAAGAAGGTCATTATTGATAAGGACAACACCACCATTATAGAAGGTGGGGGGAAGAGGTCGGATGTCCAGGCCCGGATCTCCCAGATCCGCCTCCAGATTGAAGATACCACCTCCGACTATGACAAAGAAAAACTTCAGGAGCGCCTTGCAAAACTCGCAGGAGGGGTAGCGGTTGTCAATGTCGGCGCAGCAACCGAAACGGAGATGAAGGAGAAGAAGGCGAGGGTGGAAGATGCCCTCCATGCTACCCGCGCAGCCGTGGAGGAAGGGATTGTGCCCGGAGGTGGAGTTGCCCTGCTCCGATGTATCTCTTCCCTCGATGACTTGAAATTGAGGGGGGATCAGAAGATCGGTATACGGATTGTAAAGCGGGCTTTGGAGGAACCCCTTCGTCAGCTGGCTGAGAACTCCGGTGTTGAAGGCTCCATTGTCGTGGCGAAGGTGAAGGAAGCAGCATCCAATTCGGGGTACAATGTCCAGAACGGGAAGTACGAAGATCTGGTCCAGGCGGGTGTGATTGACCCCACCAAGGTGGTGCGGGTTGCCCTCCAGAACGCCGCCAGCATCGCCGCCCTTCTCATCACCACGGAAGCCCTCGTCACCGAGAAACCCGAAAAGGAGAAAGCACCTCCCATGCCCCCAGGTGGAGGGTATGGTGGCGGCGAGTTTTAATGAGAACAGACATTAGACAATTGACACAAATTCAGACCATAGACTGGAGTCAAAGTCTATGGTCTGAATTTTCAGGTCTAAAGTCCAGAGTTTAAAGTCTACCGTCTATAGAACATGCCTACTTACGAATACGAATGTTCTTCCTGCGGTCACCGTTTTGAACGGTTTCAGTCCATCAAGGAAGCCGCTGTGAAACGGTGTCCCCGCTGTCGGGGAAAGGTGCAAAGGCTCATCAGTGCCGGTGGAGGGATCCTCTTCAAGGGATCTGGATTCTACACCACAGACTATCGGAGTGAGGATTACAAAAAGGCGGCAAAGAAAGAGAAGGAGAAAAAAGAGAAGAAGCCTCTTCCCTCTAAAAAATCAAAAGGGGGGGGAGGAAATAAATCCTCTTGACAATGTGGGTTCTCTTCAGTAGATTCAAACGTGTCGGGCTAATTTCCTGACATTGTTCTTATTGACATCCAACAGCATAGAAATGAGTTATTAGAAATTGGAGATTGGTAATGGAAATTGGAAACTAGAAAATAGTCCGCCTAATGAGGAACCAATTTCGAATTTCAATTTTCTATTACGAGTTTCTAACTTCCGATTACCAATTTCTAATATCTAAAATCACGGGGTCGTGGTGTAGCCTGGTTAACACGCTGGCCTGTCAAGCCAGAGATCGCGAGTCCGAATCTCGTCGGCCCCGCCAGTTTTTCAAGAGTCGGTTGGGTGACCCAACCGACTCTTTTATACATCTAAAAATCTTTTTTCGATTGAGGGAGAGGGAACCATACATTGGTCTCTTTTCCCAAACCATTTATACCGGTTATTCGCAATAAGATCGTAGATAAAATCTCTAATCGGGTTGGGAATAAAAATGAAGGTATAGAGCAGTGGCCAAAGACCCTTAAGTCTTTTGAAGACTTCTAAGGTTGCT
>JADFOU010000240.1:1766-3946 GCA_022562655.1 candidate division TA06 bacterium | reverse complement strand
AAGACAATTTCTTTTACTAAAATGTCTGGGGGGGGCAATGATTTCATTCTCTTTGACAACAGAGAGAGAGTTTTGAAGGGAGATCTAAAAGGTTTTATTCGAGAGATTTGTCAGCGGCGCCTCTCTGTCGGTGCGGACGGGATTCTCCTTCTGGAGAAGGACATGGAATTAGACTTCACCATGCAATATTACAATGCAGATGGGGGAGAAGTGGATATGTGCGGCAATGGGGCGCGATGTATCGCCCTCTTTGCCTATGAGAAAAAGATTGCTCCCCAGGAGATGCGCTTCCGTTCCAAGAATGATATTCATTCTGCCAGGGTCGACCAAAACAGGGTGAAACTTCAGATAAGCAAACCGAGGCAGATCGAGCTTGAATTTTCTCTCAAGATCCAGAAGAAGGAGTTGACCGCAAGTTCCATACATACGGGTGTTCCCCATGTCGTCTTAATGGTGGGGGATGTGGGGAAGACCGACGTCCGGGAACTGGGGAGTGAAATCCGGAATCATCCTCGATTTCAGCCTCAGGGAACCAATGTGGACTTCGTTCAGGTGGTCAATAAGAGGGAACTTCAGATTCGGACCTTTGAACGGGGGGTGGAAGATGAAACTCTTGCCTGTGGAACGGGGTGTGTAGCCGGGACCCTTGTGAGCCACCTCACCCGAGGAATGACTTCACCTGTCCTCTGTCATACCCGGGGAGGAGAGAACCTTTTGATTCATTATCAGTTGAAAGATGGTTTGCCCTCAGAGGTCTTTTTGGAAGGAGAGGTCAAGATCGTTTTTGAGGGAACTTTGACCCTATAAAAACAGTCTAAATAACAAATTGGTTCAATGTCACAATTTAACCTTTCACCAATTAACAAATTACTGTAGTTAATAACGAGGTGCGGATGGAGCCCCTTCGAGAAGGTTTCACTTTTGACGATGTCTTGCTCATACCTCAGAAATCTGACATCCTTCCGAATGAGGTGGATGTGAGGACCCGCCTCACTCGGAGGATCACTCTGAACATCCCCCTCGTGAGTGCGGCAATGGATACTGTAACAGAATCGGAGATGGCGATCGCCCTGGCGAAGGAGGGAGGGATCGGAATCATTCATAAAAACATGACGATTGAAGATCAAGCCCAGGAGGTGGAGCGGGTGAAACGGTCAGAGAGTGGCCTCGTTCAAAAGCCCATCACTGTTTCGAGGGACACTAAATTAAAAGAGGCGTTAGACCTGATGAAGCAGTACTCCATCTCCGGAGTCCTGGTCACGGATGATGGTGGAAAATTGGTGGGAATCTTGACTCACCGGGATCTCCTCTTAGAAACGGAAGACAATCAAATGGTCTCCGATCTGATGACCCATAAGAACCTGATTACCGTCAACGTTGGGACTCCCATTGAGAGGGCTCAAGAAATTATGAGGGAGAGAAAGATTGAGAAGTTACCCGTGGTGGACGAGAAGAGGATTCTGAGAGGTCTCATCACCGCCAAGGATCTCGTGAAAAAGAGGCTCTATCCCAATGCGTGTAAGGATGAAGAGGGGAGGCTCCGGGTGGGAGCGGCTATCGGGGTGGCATCGGACACCGAAGACCGAGCAGGGGAGTTGGTCTCCTGTCATTTGGACTGCCTGGTCATTGATACGGCCCATGGCCATTCAAAAGGGGTTCTGGAGGCGGTCAAGAAGATCAAGAATCGCTTTGGAGAGGTAGAACTCATAGTTGGGAACATCGCTACAGCCGAAGCGGCAAAAGACCTGGCGGATCTGGAGGTGGATGGTGTAAAGGTGGGGATCGGACCTTCTTCCATCTGCACCACCCGAGTGGTTGCAGGGATTGGTGTTCCACAGTTGACCGCCCTCATAGACTGTGCTCGTGTTCTCAATGAGAGGGAAATCCCCCTCATTGCCGATGGGGGGATCAGATACTCGGGAGATATTGTAAAAGCCCTCTCAGCAGGAGCAGATTCCGTGATGTTAGGAAACCTTTTCGCAGGGACGGAGGAGAGCCCAGGGGAGACGGTTCTTTTAGACGGGAGGCGGTTTAAGATCTATAGAGGGATGGGTTCCATAGATGCTATGGAAGGGGGAAGTGGAGATCGCTACTTCCAAGAGGAGGCGAAAAAACTGGTTCCTGAAGGTGTGGTTGGGCAAATTCCCTTTCGGGGTCCGGTCTCGGAGACGGTCTTTCAA
>JADFOU010000240.1:0-1703 GCA_022562655.1 candidate division TA06 bacterium | reverse complement strand
TGAGGGCAGGGATGGGATATACTGGAGCCAGAACTCTCCAGGCGTTGCGAAAAAAGGCACGGTTCATCCGAGTCACCTCTTCTGGGCTCCGTGAAGGTCATCCCCACGATGTCATCATCACCAAAGAATCCCCGAATTATGAACTACCGAGATAGTGAAAAGGCAGACATTAGACCTTGGACTTTAGACTTTAGACTTTGGATTTTAGTCTATAGTCTATGGTCTATAGTCTATAGTCCAGTCTTTGCTGAAACAAAATTTGCCGGGGAGTTTATGAGCTTAGGTTTAGGGGCAAGACCTCTGGGAATGGGGGGCGCCTTTGTCGCCGTTTCGGACGATGCCACAGCCCCATACTGGAATCCAGCTGGAGGTGTCCAAGGAGAAGGAAGAGAACTCTTCGGTATGCATTCGGAGAGTTTTGGAAGTATTGTGAAATTAGACGGGATCGCTTATCTTCAGTCAGCCGGCTCAAGAGGGGCTCTGGGTCTTTATTTTACCCGTCTGGGAGTGGAGGGGATTGCCCTCACGGACTCAACAGGCAAGGATCCCAATTTCCCTATTGAAATAACAAAAAGGGTGAACGCTGAAGACCTCCTCTTTGCCCTCACTTATGCCCAAATGCAAGGGAAGATCTTTTCCTGGGGAGGAAATGTGAAGTTCGTGAGGAGGGATACTGGAACCAATACGGCTCTGGGAACAGGGGTAGACCTTGGGGGACTCTTCTGGCTAAAGGAGGGTATCACCATTGGAGTCAACCTTCAGGACCTGACGACAACCATCATTACTTGGGATACAGGACAAAAGGATTACATCCTTCCCACGGTAAAGACAGGGATTGCCTTGAAGCGGGAGATTGAATTCCCCAAGGGCGATCTCCTCTTCGCTATGGATGTGGACATCAAGTTTGAGAATCGGGGAGGGGAAGCGAGCCAGTTTACCTTTGGACGGGGGAGTGGAGATCTCCATCTTGGAGCAGAGTACCTTTTTCGGAAGGCCCTTGCGTTGCGGGTTGGTTCGGATATGGGAAGATTCACACTTGGCGTGGGGATCCTCTATAAAACCCTCAAATTCGATTATGCCTTCTTCAATCATGAGGATTTGGGAGGAAGTTCCCGGATTTCCGGCTCAATAAATTTTTGAAAAAAGATTGACAAACGAGAGAAAAAGTGTTATACTCCAAGTAGTCACCCGATTGCGGGTAAAATCAACAGAGTAAAGGAGGGTAGTAACAATATGGCGAAGGGCAAAGTTAAGTGGTTCAACGAAACCAAAGGTTATGGTTTCATTGAACAGGATGATGGCAGCGATGTCTTTGTTCACTTTTCTGCAATTCAAGACGAGGGCTTCAAGACTTTAGCCGAAGGGCAAGACGTGGAGTTCGAGGTTGTCGCAGGCGATAAAGGACCGAAGGCAGTCAATGTCGTGAAGGTATAAAGCAATTTATACTTTCACCCAAGAAAGGCCCCGTTTGAAAGAACGGGGCCTTTTGTATATTGATAAATGTAAGGACAAGATGACACCGAAAAACCCCCAAAAAATCCCTTGTAAATCTGTGGAATTCCGTGGTTCTATTTTTCTATTTGAATTTTGCATTTTGAAATCTGACGTATTGGATTCTTTGTTCACTTCTCAACAAGGATAGGGTTCAATATACAACTTCTTCTCCTCCCCAGTTCACTTGCTATAAACCACCTGTGGCAACG
>JADFOU010000239.1 GCA_022562655.1 candidate division TA06 bacterium | reverse complement strand
TTAATAAGTGCTTCCAACGATCTATCTCAAGAATCCATACTCACTCTTCGTATTCGGTCAGAACGAGACTGTAGGCTTCATCTCCTCGAAAGTGGGCGGCTAAGGGGAGGGCAACCTGAGGGGAGACACAGGTCTCAACCATAATCTCTCCATTCTGTCTCATCACCCCTTTCAACCCCTTCACCCCTGCGTGTTCACATTCCTCTTCCACTTTGAATGAGATGCTCTTTTCACCCTCCGAGAAACTCCACCCGGAGCCTACCTTCCAGTCCCGCCCCACAAAGTACATTGACCACCAGGGGGTGAAGAGGGTGACCAGGAGAGGTGCCGCCGCCGGGTTCATCATCATCTGACCCATCAGGGCACCGTAGAATTCATCCTCGGAGACCGTCACGGTGGATTCGAAGGTGTTCTTTTCCCACTCCCCTTTGATATGGATCGTCATCTCTTCTCCCTTCCCCTTCTTCAAGTCCAGGATATAAACCCCTTCCTTCTTTTCGTCATCCACTTGGAAGGTGATCTCATATTTGAAGTGCTCGGTTCCTTTGAAGGCGTAGGGCTCCCAAAGATTTTCAGGGGAGGAGGGGTCCTTGGCGGATATGAGATGTTGCTCCGGGGACTCATCTTTTGTGGGGGTAGTTACTTTTGTCTTTGAGGGATCCTTTCCACTTCCTAACCCGAATAGAGTGAGAAGTAGAATTGCCATGACTTTCATTATTGTCTCCTTTGTTATTCCTTTCGGTTTTTGGTTTCAATTTTCTCTTCTACAATCTTTCATGTGCGACTACCGAAGGCGTTTTCTCTTCGCAAGGTAGGAGGTGAGGGCAAGGTCGAAGGGGGTGGAGGTGTCGATTGGCTGGTAATCAATCAGGTTCTGTCGACATTCCCTTTTATAGCTTTCAAGGAAACTCGTGAGCCTTTTTTGATAAAGACCTCTCAACTCATCCGGTTCTACTGGGAGTTCCTCACCGGTTTCCAGATCCTTGAAAATGATGGACCCTTCAAAGGGAAACTCCCGTTCAGAAGGATCCAGAATGTGAAAGACAATTACCTCATGTTTCTTATGCCGGAAATGTTTTAATCCCATCAAAACATCTTGGGGATTGTCAAAGAGATCGGAGAGGACAATGATGAGTCCCCGTCTCGTGATCCGCTCCGCCAGTTCATGAAAGACTCGGGAGAGATGGGTCTCACCGCCGGGTTGGATGGTTTCTAACTCCTTGAGGAGGGTGTGGAGGTGTGTCCCCTTGGAGCGGGGAGGAATGTATCGCCTGATCTTCTCATCGAAGACGACAAGCCCTACTGAATCCTTCTGTTTCAAGAGGAGGAAGCCAAGGGAGGCGGCTAAGAGGGAGGCATATTCCAGTTTGTGAATCCCGTTGGACTTGTAGGCCATGGAACCGCTGGCATCCAGGAGTAGATAGGCCTTGAGGTTGGTCTCCTCTTCAAACTCCTTCACATAGAACCGATCCGTCCTTCCATAGACCTTCCAGTCAATCCTTCGAGGTTCGTCTCCGGGCATATAGGGTCTGTGCTCGGCGAACTCCACGGAGAATCCACGGAAGGGGGAGCGATGAAGTCCTGTGAGGAAACCCTTGACGATGAGACGAGCCTTCAGGTCGATCCCTTTGAGGCGGGTGAGAACCTCAGGACGTAAGAATCTCCGATACGGTTCCATGATTGGTTATGGGGTACTTGCTAATTGGAAATTAGAGAGTTGTAAAAGAGATAGGATATAAAAATTGGAGTTTAAGATATTCCCAATCTAATTAAAATTTCAAATACCAAAACACCCTTTATCATACTATTTCTTCACTTCATCCAAAATCTTCTGGATGATCACGTCTGTCCCCACTCCATCGGCTTCGGCATTGAAGTTGGTGACAATTCGATGGCGAAGGACAATCATCGCTACTTCTTGGACATCATCAATGGAGGGAGTGTAGCGGCCATCCAGGGCTGCCTTTGTCTTTGCACCTAATATGAGATACTGAGAAGCCCTGGGTCCCGCCCCCCAGGAGACCCAATCGTTAATGTACTTTGGAACCCCATCCTGCTTCGGTCGGGTCATCCCCACCAATCGAACGGAATACTGGAGGACTTGATCCGAGACCGGGACCCTTCGCACCAACTTTTGGAGTTCAAGGATCTCCTCTCCCGTGAGAACCTCATTCAAATCCGCCTCATAGGCACTGGTCGTCGTCTTCACAATCTCCTCTTCCTCTTTCGGGCTGGGGTAGTCAATGTAGAGGTTGAACATAAAACGGTCCAGTTGGGCCTCGGGTAGGGGGTAGGTCCCTTCCTGTTCGATGGGGTTCTGTGTAGCGAAGACAAAGAAGGGGAGATCTAAGGGGTAGGTATTCCCTCCTGCTGTTATTTTATATTCTTGCATCGACTGAAGGAGGGCAGATTGGGTTTTGGGAGGAGTCCGGTTGATCTCATCGGCTAAGATGATATTGGCAAAGAGGGGACCTTTCATAAAGCGAAATGACCTTTTGCCAGTCGCCCGATCTTCTTCGATTACATCTGTCCCCGTAATGTCCGAAGGCATCAGATCCGGCGTGAATTGGATCCGATTGGAACTCAACGAGAGGACCCGGGCAAGGGTAGTGACTAGGAGGGTTTTTGCGAGGCCCGGAACGCCGATGATGAGACAGTGTCCATTCGCCAAAAGGCAGGTGAGGAGCCCTTCAACAATTTTCTTCTGACCCACAATCACCTTCTCAATCTCCTGGAGAATCCTTTTGTGGGCATCTTTCAATTCCTCTACGATTTCAATATCGCTCTTTTTCTTCATCGTCATTTTACCCTCTCAACTCGGTGACTTAAATTTGACGCTCTTTAGGAAGGAGATGTTCCTTGAAGAAAACATTTTACAGGAAAAGGGTGATGGAATCAAGGAGAAAAAGAAGGTTGGTTGGAGGAGATGTGTAGAAATGCCTCAGTTGTCCCAAAATTTCCTACGTTGGGGATATGTGTGGAAAGGGAGTAGAAATCACTGGAAGTAATCCTTTTAGATCACCGTTTTTCAAAACTTAAGCCAACTCCTTCTCTGTGGATAACTCTTTTGTCTTTCCTCAGGGATTTTTTATAACTTTCTGTTATATTGTAAGTTAACTCCTTAAACACGAATATTCAGGGGAGAGAGAGCTATCCACATATCCACAACTGTACAGAAAATTCAAAATAACAAGCGCCGAATCCGCCTGCCGAGCCCGATTCTCCTTGCCCCACCCTCGGGCTGGGTCGGCCGGGCAGGCAAGGGAACACTTTTGATTATTGATCATTGGATCCGCCTGAGACGGATTGGAACTTGGAATTTGCCTCATTGAATGGGATCTTGGTCGGTAATGAGGACAAGTTCCTTTTTGGGGTTGAGGAGGAGGGCGAATTTGGAGAGAAGGTCTCTCCCCAGGATGGAGGGGATTTGATTCTTCTCCTCTTCGGAGAGTTCAGGCTCCCGCACGAGGAGCATTTCCGGGAGAAGCTCCGTGTGTTTTCCATCTTCAGAGAGGAAGGTGAGGGTGACCTTCTTCAGATGATAGGTCGCGGCAAAGCCACCGATTCCCATCATGGAGGAGGAGGTTTTCTCCAGATGGGCGAAGTCCACTCCCAACTTCTGGGCATCTCGCTCGGAGAGAATGGTTTTTGGGGTTCCTGTATCAATCAGAAAAGAGATCTTCCGGGCTGGCCCCAGTCCTGGGGCCAGGACGAGAACATCCACACAGGGAGAAAGGTCTTTATGAAAGTATCCCAGGATCCTCAAAGAATAAGGAAGTCCTTTTTCTTTATGCCAATATAGTCGGTCGAAATAAAGGTTCTTGCCTCCGGGAATCTCTCATCCACAACCTTCATCAATTCCGAGATATTCTCATGGGAGGCCACCACTTTTTGGTTGAGGACGGCAACGAACATATTGGGATAGTTCTCCTTAAGATTCTCGTATTCC
>JADFOU010000008.1:11449-18476 GCA_022562655.1 candidate division TA06 bacterium | reverse complement strand
AGAAGATATCATCTTTCTCCCAGAAATTGACCCAGCGGGGTTCTTTTAGGTCTTCGAATGGAAGGATCCCAATCTGTTCTGGATCGAGGGTTTTCCCTCCTGCAAAATGCTTTATCAGAGTATTGGAGCGTAGGATGAGGGGGGTGATGGGAGATCCGAAGGAGTAAAACCTTCGGAGCCGGACCCTCCCCTTTTGAGCCTTCTTCCTCAGTCTCTTGAGCCCTGGGAGAAAGGATTGGCTGGAGGTAGCCTTTTGGGTGTTGAATATGGCATATAAAAAGTCATGGGCGATGACGCTTCCTGCACTGTGGCAGATAAAGGTCAAAGAAAGATTCTCAAAGGAGGCGTCTACATTCTTCAGTTCCGAGAGGATCTTGTTGAAGACTGTAGTTCTCACGGTCTTCTCTCCTTCCGCCAAGACATAGTAGATGATGTCGGTCACCCCATAGAGGAACATTTTTCTCATCCCCACCGTTGCCAGGCGGGCCGGGTTGAGAGTCCAATCCTTCTGTTTATCTACCGCTTCAAGGACTCCCTCACCGATCTTCCTCTCCGCTCGGGCAAGATACCTGTCAAGGGATTGTTGAGGATCTCTCGTTCCCCATCCCCACTCTACTCCGATGTATTTCTCTGGCCAGAGTCTCTTCTTTTCCAATTTTTCCAGTCCCTGTTGGACGGTTTGATGGAGTCCACTGTAGGACCCGTCATGGTTCTTGACCTTTCCCTTTGGGGAAATCCCATGGATATAGATGACGGTCTCCTTCCAGCTTGACTCCCGTTTCTTTCTCAATCCTTCAAGTTTATCAAGGATCCTTTTTATCATGGACTTATTCATCCTTAAAATCTCGTTTAATAAATATCCTTATGAGAGCGGATCCCAAACCAGAGGTCTTTCAGTTTCTGGAGAGATTCCAGGAGCCCCTCCCTTCCCTTACCTTGAGCCAGCATTGCGGCATTCAAGGTTCCTGTAGAGCTTCCGGCAATCACATCAAACTCCAGATTCAGGTCTCTGACAAGAGTATCCACCGCTCCCAGTTCAAAAGCCCCCTTGGCTCCCCCTCCACTCATCACCAGTGCCCTCTTTGTCGCCATTTCACTCCTCCTATCCTAAGCAATACCCAAGCACCAAAAGCACAGGTGAATCACCCCATTGAGATTCATACTTTAGATAGACAGACACATAGCATTTCCCTCTACGTTTTTGATTCTCAAGTCTAATTCGCAGAGAGAAATACAGTTTCGACTACATCTCAAGATTCTACAGAGAAAGAGGGGGGAGGTCAACGAAAATTGGTCGAATGGCGAATGGTTAAATACTTACCAATCTTCAAAGATATGTTTTATGTGGCTATCGGGAAGGGGATTCTAGAATTTCCCGGTCGAGTTTGGGCTTTGGACTCTCTAAGTGAAAATCTGGGCGAGGCGGTAGATCTCCTTATCTACGGGGCGTGTTCCCGCCAGTCCCTCCTCCAGAGGGATCTCCACCAGCCGGTCCCCCTGCAGAGCCACCATCGTCCCGAACTTCCCTTGCCTGACCAGTTCCACAGCCTTTACTCCCATTCGGGTGGCTGAAATCCGGTCAACGGCTAAAGGAGACCCACCCCGCTGGAGGTGGCCCAGGATTGTGACCCGGGTCTCATAACCGGTGCGGGCTTCCACTTCTTGAGCCAGGACATGGCCGATGCCTCCGGGGCGGGGGTGGCCAAACTCGTCCACCTTCGTCCCTTGAACGACAGCGGATTTTAAGTCTTTTGGCTTGGCTCCTTCAGCGATCACCACGATACTGAAGTCCTTGCCCTGCTGATGACGGTTCCGGAGTTGTTCACAGACATCCCCAAGGGTGAAGGGTGCCTCAGGAAGGAGAATCACATCAGCCCCTCCTGCCAGCCCCCCGTAAGCAGCCACCCATCCGGCATTGCGTCCCATCACCTCCACCACCATCACGCGATGATGGGATTCAGCAGTGGGATGAAGCTTGTCCAGGGCTTCCATCACCTCGTTGACGGCTGTATCAAAGCCTAGGGAATAGGTTGTGCCGGGGATATCATTGTCAATGGTCTTCGGGATGCCCACCACCGGCACCCCCATCTGGGAGAGCTTGAGGGCGACTCCCAGGGTGTCCTCCCCTCCGATGGGGATGAGGGCTTCGATTTTTAATCGTTTTAAGTTTTCCTGGATTTTCTGGGGTCCCTTTTCCCGCTTGAAAGGGTTGGTTCGGGAAGTGCCCAGGATGGTTCCTCCTCTGGGGAGGATCCCCCGAATCGTCTCCAGATTGAGGTTCATCGTATCCCCCTCAAGGAGACCCAGCCATCCATTTTTAATGCCGAGGACCTCATCCTTCTCTTCCAGAGCTTTCCGGGTAATGGCTCGGATGGCGGCGTTGAGACCGGGGGCATCACCCCCACCCGTAAGGACGCCGATTCTCATAGATCTCCCTCCTTTCTTCGAACTTCACATGGATACGGGCGGAACCAAGCGGGCTCCATTCATCTTTGAGGGTCCTACTGAAAGGATCCACGGGATCTGTGTGGTGTTTGAGGTTGACGAGGGTTCCTGGATGGATCTTTTCACAGGAAATGTCTGATTTGAAGTATAGAGTTTTCTCGCAGGAACAACTCTTAGCACTACAGCAACTCAAAATACTACAGGGAAATAGGGGAGAGGTCAATCAAATTCATCGGCGAAAAAGGATGAGGGAAGTCCAAATTAATCCTTCTTCGTCAACTCCTCAAGGAGTTGGAGGACTTCTTCAGGAGAGGGAAGGTTGTAGCGGGCATTGGAGCCGAATTTGCCTACTCGGATGGAGGCAGATTCGGTCGGGAGTGCCATAAAGAGATCTTCATCGGTCAAATCATCTCCGATGGCTAAGGTGAAAACATTCTCATTCTCGGAAATCCAGTGGAGGGCAGCGGTCCCTTTGTTCACTCCTGAATTCTTTACCTCTACTACTTTGCTCCCCTGAAGGACCTGAATATCTCTATTGGCGGTAAAGTGGACCAGATCGTCCATGAGTTCTTTTTTCCGAAGGGAGGCCAGTTCAGGGTCCGCCCCACGAAAGTGCCAGACAAGAGAAAATTCCTTTTCCTCCAAATGGGCACCAGGGAGCCGCTCGACATACCTCTCCAACAAGGGAAGGATCTGAGGTTTCCAGTCATTTGTGAGGGGTTTCACCATACGCCACTCTTTTCCCTTCTCCTTGAGCCATATCCCATGCTCAGCCACAAGTGCAATTGGGATCATCCCGAACCAGCAGTCCAGTGACTTTCTCACCCGACCGCTGATGAGGACTACCTCATTGCGAGGATCCTCGGAGAGTGCTTTCAGGATCTGGAGCACCCTCTCTGGAGGTATTGCCTCTTGGGGCATCTCGACAAAGGGGACCAGGGTTCCATCATAGTCTAAAAAGATGAGCCTCCTCTGGGCACTTCTGTAATTCCTCACCAGGTCTTCTTTCAAGGAGGAAGCCAAGAATCTTGCTCCGTATCGGTTCTGCTTCTCTTTGGTGCAGAGGAGGGTCTGGATGAAATCGTCAGCCCACCTGTGGACATCATAGTTCTTCAACCGCTCCTGCATCATACGATTCCGCCTCTTCTGGTCCTCTTCAGGCATTTCCAGGGCTTCTGCGAGGGCTTCTCCGATCTCTTCTCGATTGTTGGGGTTGATGAGGATCGCTTCCCCCAGTTCCTGAGAAGCCCCTGCCATTTCGGAGAGGATCAAGACACCGGTCTGGTCCCTTCGGGTTGCGATATATTCTTTTGCGATGAGGTTCATCCCATCCCTTAAAGGGGTAACCAGAGCCACGTCGCTCTCGCCATAAAGAGCCAGTAAGGATGGGATGGGCAGAAATCGATATTGATAGAGAATGGGTGTCCAGTCAATGCTTCCGAATCTCCCGTTAATCCTTCCGACCAGTTCTTCAATCTTCTTCTTCATCTCTCCATATTGTTCTATGGCGGTTCGGGAAGGGACTACGACCATGATCAAGAGGACCTTACCCCGCCAGCGGGGGTTCTTTTCTAAAAGGTTCTCATATCCCTTCAAGCGGTTGAGGATGCCCTTGGTATAATCCAGGCGGTCAATGGAGAGGATGATTTTCAACTCTTTCGCCATCTGTCCGATCCGTGCCCTCTCACGCTGAACTTCTGGATCCTCTATGGCATTATAGAACCTCTGGAAATCAATCCCCATCGGGAAGGTTCCTGCCTTCACGATGCGGTTTTTGTGAAGAATCTCTCCCATCTCGTGTTCCTCTCCTAAGATCCGAAGGAGGCTCCTCAGGAAATACTGGGTATATTCATGGGTATGGAAACCGATGAGGTCTGCTCCTAAAAGCCCCTCCAAGATCTCCCTTCGCCATCTCCCTGGGAGGAGGCGGAAGGTCTCAAAGGAGGGGAAGGGGATGTGGAGGAAGAACCCGATGGGGAGATCGGGCATCCTCTCCCGGAGGAGGCGGGGGAGGAGCATGAGATGAAAGTCTTGGATCCAGACGATATCGCCAGGCTTCAGGATCTCCAAGAGAGTCTGGGAGAAGGTTTGGTTCACCTTTTGGTATTGGGTCCAGGTGGTCTCATCATAGACGGTATAGGAGGGGAAATAATGAAAGAGGGGCCAAAGGGTCTTGTTGCAGAATCCATAATAGAACTTTCCCACAACCTTTTCGGAGAGGAAGACGGGGTAGGCATGGAACTGGGAGAGGGCTTTCTCCTTCACCTCTTCTCTATTCTTCTCCTCGATGGCACTTCCTGGCCAGCCTACCCAGAGGTAGTTGAAGGGCTCGGTCGATCCCGATTTACCCGTCTCACCCTCTGCCATACGGGAGGAGCCTTTCAGGGTGTCAGTGTAGCTGCGTATTCCCGAAACGAGCCCCCCAACACTCTCTTGAAACCGAAACTCCCCATCCCGTTCACTAATGGTGAAGGGTAATCGGTTGGAGACAAAGAGAATCCTCATTAGGTTGTTCCTTTTTTGGGATAAATACTGAGATTACCAGAAAGAGAGGGGAGAGTCAAGATCATAATACCCCTCCCGAGGGAATGAGATGGAAAATTTTGAAAATAGAAGTAAATTTTTATAATTTATTAAATTAAAAAATATATATATAGTATAGAATAGAGAATAGAGATCAGTTTTTTTATAAAAAATGAAAACTGAAGTCTAATCTGACCACTAAAAACTGACAACGAATAACTAACTTAAGGGGTTACTGCCGCAGTTTTAAGAGGACGGTGATGAGGAGGGAGATCGCGATTAAATAGCTTAGAAGGCGAAGTGGCTTTGTGCCATAGCCATAAGTCCACTGGAGGAAGAGGAGGCGGAGGATTCGTAGAGGATTGCGCCAGGCCATTCGTTTTGTCTTCAGAACATTCTCCCGATAATGGAATGCATTATATTCACGCGTGCCTTTGTAAATCCCTTTTAAGTATCGATAGAGATTCTGGGCAATCTCAAGCCGCCCATCCAATTCTTCACCGAGGATGTGTCCTTTTCCCCATCGAACTAAACGATAATCCTCCGCCTCTTCTAATCGGGTATCCTGTAAGTATGTTTTGTTAAAATGAGCGTTTTCGAGATAGGAATTCTTAAGATGGGCTCTTGAGAAGTTGGCTCCTTCGAGATGGGCTCCTGCGAGACTGGCTCCATCAAGGTGGGTGTCCCGGAGGTTGGCGCCTTTGAGGTGTGTATACGAGAGGTTGGCTTCTTCGAGATTGGCATGTCCGAGATTGGCTTCATTGAGACGGGCTCCTCTGAGGTCGGCTCCTTTAAGATGGACTCCCTCGAGTTTGGCTCTTTCGAGATGGGCGTCCACAAGTTCGGCTTCCTCGAGATGGGCTCCCCGAAGGTTGCTTTCTTCGAGATGAGCCATCCTGAGGTTAGCTCCTTCGAGATGAGCGAAACGGAGATCAATCCCTTTCAAATGAAAACCCTGAAGGGAGATACCTCGGAGGTCAACAGTTTCACGCGGGGCTCTGTCTCGGAGAGGTTCAGGAAGTTCTTTCTTGTCTTCTTCAGAGAGAGGGAGTTTGTCTACGGGGAGGGGTTCGCCCGCTTTGATGGCTTTTTTGACCTCCTGGACCTTTTCCTCTGTCCATCTGTCTCGCCATTGTCGGATTTGTTCTTTTGATATAGACATTGAATGTAGCAAAAAGAAATCTATAGAGTCCTGAGGTTATTTTGACCTGAAAGAAGAGAGGTGTCAAGAGTAAAGAGGAAGCGTGAAGATAAATCATAAAAAAACCGGTATTAGTGGTATGATTTGATTGATCGGAAATGAAGGCATTTCTGGAGAGTTTTGATTTGAGGGGTTGAGAGTGGGATTCGTACGATCGATGAGATGCGGGCGGAGGTGAGAAAAGGTATTGGGAATGCCACGCTGGAGGCGTGGCGGCTACCGACGGAGAAGGATGATCTTCCTCGTTAAGGTGTGAGAGCCCTGGGTGAGGCGAGCGAAATAGAGGCCGATTGGGCTCTCCCTCCCCGCCCGGTTCCTACCGTCCCAGGGGAGTGTATAGAAAACAGGAAGACCTTCTTCATCCAGAAGCGTCCGCACCAGTCGACCGGAGAGGTCATAGACTTTTAAGGAAACCGGACCTTGAGACGACAATTCAAAATGGATCTCTGTGGTATGGCTCATGGGATTGGGTTGGATGGAAAGCGATGGGGCATTCTCCAATCTGAATTGTGTCTCCTCTTCTTCTACCCCGGTTTGTTGAACCATCCACAGTCTATCAAAGACGTCTGCGATCTGAGAGGTGGAATCATTGGTATCGACGTAAGCAGAGGCACTAAACCCCCAGTTCTCCACCAGCCAATCATAGATCCAAGTGGTATCCTGAATTCCGAAAAGGTCTTCAATCTCTTGGGTTCGTAGAACGAGAGAGGGGAAGTTGGAAAAGGAAGGGACCGTCAGATCTCCCCAGGTGCCTACTCGGAAGTTCAGGATAATCGTTATGGGAAAGCCGAAGAGGGTATAAGAGACGGTGTCGGACCATGCATCCCCCATCGTCAAAGGGAACTCAAGATCCCGTAT
>JADFOU010000008.1:0-11439 GCA_022562655.1 candidate division TA06 bacterium | reverse complement strand
AGCTTCTTTCGGAACGTTTGCGGAAAGCTGATTTAACCTTATTTTACGGGCTTTTACCTCATCAACAGCCCTCTCAACACTCTCTTGGCTGATGTAATACTTTCTTTCGTTGTTATCAAAGAAGCTGTCTAAAAGAGAGACACCATGCTCAAGGAGGACGGTGGGGGATTTGCTGAGGAAGACATAGTATGCGCCTTCTGGTAAGGGAATACGGAGGGCGAAGTCGGCGTTGGGGAAGCTGTCAGCGAAGAGGGCACCAGACTTATTGATGTAGGTCTGGCTGAAGGTGTCCGTGGTGGGACCGGAACTGAAGTCCCAGGGCGCAGATCCCGGAAGGGGGAAGCCGAAATCGTAGGGACCCCCTGAGAGGTATTCTTGCGTGAGACCGATATCAGTCGGAAATTCGTTCGCATCAATGACGGGCTGAGCCGTAGTCTTGGAATGTAAGAGTCCCCACAAGAGGAATAGTAAACCCCAGACTTTTTTATCGAACAAGAAGTTCACCTTATTTCTCCATCGGGGATCTTCCCGCCCCTTCGTCCCGATGAAAGGGATTTTCATCTGGATGACCGCCGATTCTCACGCCTCCGGTGAGCCGATCATTTTCAAAATAGCATCTATTGTTTTGAAAGTCAAAAGAAATCAAGGGAATCCGGGATTCAGGTGATATCAGGGAGAGGCGTAGGGTGGAATGGAGTGGAATCCATTCAAGAAAAGAGGTCAAAGCCGCCCGAATCGGGCAACTTCGACCTTTTCTCCTGCAGAAGTCGTTAGGTTCGCCAGGCAAAGGCATAGACGATTTTGCACCTGCCTTCCTCTCCCAAGCAACTGATGGAGGCCCTATTCGCCTCCGGATGGGATCCGTGTACGACATGCCGATTACTCGGAATCGGGAGTGTTTGACCGTCAATATGGGCCTGAGCGTCGCAGTGCCCCAAGTTCGTGAAGGCAAAGGCTACGCGGTGATTCGTTGGCTGTCCCCAGACCACATTGCCTTCCTGTCCACAATTGGTTCTCAAGATGCCGACCTGAGTGCTGATATGATGCCTGTGGTGCCTGTGATGCCTATGCAGCGTTCTGGTCTCGTCGGCCTCGTCGCGGAGACTCGGATCCTCATTGTATAATGCCTCGATTGCCATATCCTCAACTTCTTCCAGGAGGGCTTGAAGGTCAGCTTCGTCGTCTCCCTCGCTGGGGGTTGCTTGTTGAGTGAGGTTGGTGACTCCGGAGGTCGGCTCGGAGGGATTGTCCGAACAACTGATAAAGGCAAAGAGGAAAGCCGGGAGCATTAAAATGGTGAATCGCTTGATCATTGGTAATCACCTCCTTATACTGAGGATAGAGTTAATCCCTACTATTTTTTTGACTCGATTCCCCCTCAAAAGGTTCCCAGAAATTTTTAACAGAAGAGCAATAACCTTCTTTATATAACAAAACCCGTGCCACGAAGAACTCTCCGGGAAAATTTTCTATCTCCTTTTGCCCCATCCGTAGGCGAAAGAACGGAGGGGAAGTGTTGGAGAAAGAGGTTGAGATGAGAACCAGGGCGATTTAGGAGAAGGGGGCGCACCATCGAGATACCCTAATCAGAACGCCACGCTGGAGGCGTGGCGGCTACCGATGGAGAAAGATGATCTTTTTCGTCAAGGGTTGAAAACCCTCCTAAGCCTCCTCTCGGCCTCACATCACAGGTTTAAAAATCGCGAAGGTCAACATCAAGATCACTCCTTGGATGATCCAGCCGATGAGACAGACCCCTATCGCCCGAAGTGTGCTGTGATAATCCAATGCCTGTCTTACCGCAATCACCATTGCTACAAGCATCCAGATCGAGGCGGCGAAGAAAACAATCCCTCTAAACCCCGGGAGGATGCCCAAAATTCGAATTAACCCGGGAGCACTGGCGAAGCCGACGGTTCGGAGTAACTCCCCTAAATCGGCGTGGGTCTGGGGTTCTGGGAGGAGTTTGGTTCCAATAAGATAGGTGAGATAGGCCCAGATATACCAACCGATGAGGGCGGCAATGGCTCCCATCAAAAGACCTCCGAACCCTCCTCTCAAACTTCCGATTCCTCCTGCGACACTGGCGAGGACCACGACCCCCATGGCCTGACGCAGAGCCCCCTTGTCCGCCTCAACCTCTTCGTAGAGATTGATGTCTAACTTCGCTGCTCGAAGAATCCGATTTGTAAAATTAGCCATAAGGAATTAAAATGGACTACGAGCCTGTCCTGGCGTCAGGCCAGGGATTACACAGATTTCCACCAGATATGTCATTCTGAGCTAATCTTGTAGTTTAAATTGAAATTTTTCATTTTAAACATTACAGAGTTTACCCCTCCAAAAAGATTTTGTCAACTTCTAAATTGATGAATCTTGAGAATGGAGAGTCATAATGAAAAAATTGGAGGGGGCAGAATGCTGACTTTGCCCCTCTAATAACAAAAACGAACATTTGATGCAACTCACCGGAGAAGGATCAGGTTCTTCGTATCTGTAAAATTATCTGTAGAAAGGCGATAGAAGTAGATTCCACTGGCATGGTCCTTTCCATTCCATTGGATTTGATAAACCCCTGGATCGTGGTTTTTATTTACAAGGGTTTCGACAAGCCTGCCAGTGATATCATAGATTGCCAAATGGACTGGAATATTTTTCTGACCCATGATTCCAGAAAGGTTGTAGCGAATTTGGGTTGAAGAAGTGAATGGGTTGGGGGAGTTCTGATTCAATCGTACTTCGAAATTTGACATTCGAAATTCGTTATTCTCTTCCTCTGTCCCCGTCGTCAAGGGCATCCAGGCATATTTCAGATTCCCGTAGCCAAAGTCGTGATAACTGATATGGATTCCATCCCTGTCAATGTCAATGGAGGGGTAATGTCCTACACCATATCCACCGTCTACATAAGTAGAGTTCCATCCCGTTCCATCCCAATAAGTATGTATGAACAGTTCGAATCCATCTTCATGAAAAGCAAAATGAGGACGGTCATAGATGTCAAGAGTCATAGAGACCATAAACCAGTTACCATCCCATCCTCCTGTGTTGCTTACTGTTTGAATGAACCAAACGGATCCATCCCAATATGCATACTTTACATTGTTTGCCGTTGAATCGTAGTAACCAATATGGGGGAAATCTTTGAGATCCAGATCGATGGTTGTGAAGAATCCCACGTTTCCTGGAACGTCAACCCTCTGAAAGGTCCAGAGAGTGCCCTCCTCCTTTGCATAAATCAAACTTTGGTTCTCACGGTCATAGCAACTCATTACAGGTGTAGAAAGAGAATCCAATGCAATTGAGGAGTATTTTCCATATCCACTCGTAAGGGGGATACCAGAACCGACCAGGCGGACATCCTGGATCTCCCATCCGGAGCCTTTCCAATGAGCGTATTTCTGATAGTCGTCACTCACACTGTAGTAAATGATGTAAGGATTTCCGAGATCATCTGTGGTGATGGAAGTATGTTGACCGACATTTCCCGATGTATCCACCTTCTCGATAGACCAGATGGAACCTGTCCTTTGAGCATATTTCAGATCCCCGTTGGTCGCATCATAGTAACTGATGTGAGGATTATCCAAGTTGTCTATCGTGATGGAAGAATAGAGGCCTACAGTTCCCAAACTATCGACCACTTCAGTAGACCAGGTTGTACCTGTCTTTCGCGCATATTTCAGATTTCCGTTGATCCAATCATAGTAACTGATGTGAGGATTACCTGATCCATCCAGGGCAATCGAGTTGTACTCCCCAACCCACCCCAGCGAATCCACCACTTCGATCTGCCACCCTTGGGTTTGTGCAGAATTCAACCCCATCATCATGATGAAGAGTAGGAGAACAAAAACCTTGGATTTTCTCATGTTTCCCTCCTTGATTTACTGGAAAAGGTCGTCAGTCCTTCTCCACTCAGTTTAGATAAACATAATCGTAGGAGGTTTGTCAACTCTTTTTAAAAACTCCTTATGGGCTTGGATGGATTTGAGCAAAAATTTTGGATAGGGGAAAGAAAGAAAAGAGATCAAGGGAAATCTTCCAGGAGGTTTATTGGAAATTCAGCGTTTCTCCTTTTGAAACTTCTGAATCTCCTCAATTGCCTGGTCGTATAACCCCTTTTCTAAAAGGGCTCTGATGCGTTGTTCGTGATCTCTTTTTTCCTCTTTCTCTGAATCCAATTCCGATTGGGTCAGTTCTGAGGGGGCTTTGCCTAAATTGGATTCAGAAGGGAGCGAGCCAAATCCGCCTAAAGCAGATAAATCAATCTCCCGATCGCCTAGGTTATCGAGTGGACTTCCCCCCTCGGGCTCTTCTGAGGTCTGGCCGCCCGGCTCAAGTAGGCCCGAGTCGGTCTGGCCCGGCTCGGGCATGTCCGAAACGGGTAGAGTGGTTGGGCTTGCATCCGCCTGAGGTGGATTCGATTCTTTATCTACAGATGATTCCGGTCCAAAATGAGTAACCTCCATGCCCGGTATGGGTTCAGGTTCTGTCTCTTCTGGAGGAGTTGATTCGGAGGGAAGAAACGGTTGGAGAGGGGATTCCTCCCTTATTTTTTCTCGCAGACTTTTCAACTTTTTGATGAACTCATCCATGAAAACCTCCAGTCACCCGACATGTAGGAGAAACCCATTTAACCGCTTTTCTTAAAGATACTGATGGCCCGTTTCGCCTCCTCATTTCCCGGGTCAATCTCCATGGCCTTTTCCCAACACTTCGTCGCTTCATCAAAATGCTCTAATTGATATTGGGCGTTCCCCAAATTGACATAAGCAGCGGCAAAATTCCCACTCCTCTTGAGGGCCTCCTGAAAATAGTCTATCGCTTCCTGATAGTTCTTTCCTCGGTAGTGGAGAAGTCCTAAATTGTTATAGGCTTCGAAGAAGTCCGGTCTCTTATCCAGGATCTTCTTGAAATTCTCCTGGGCCGCATCCATCTCGCCCAATTCCGTCAGTGTGAGGGCAAGATTATTCACACCTTCAACGAGATTCGGGTCGAGGTGAGTGGCTTCTTCAAAGGAGCGTCGAGCCGCATCAAAACTCCTTCGATAATAATGGGCAACCCCTCTGTCATTCTCCTCCTTTGCAAGTCTAATTCTCTCCCTCTCCCTATCCTCTTCCCTTTTCTTTCGCTCCTCCTCCAAAAAGGTGGTGATCTCCCGATGGGATTTAAGAAATGCTTGGGAGATCTGGTCGATCTTCTCATTCCTTTCCATTTCCAGGTTTGTAAACTTTTCCAATGTTTTTAGAGTGGAAGTGAGTTGCTCATCCATGTTTTTCCTCAACCCCTCCTCTCTCTTGGAAAACTCGGTCAAGATGAGGGCGATCTCGCCCATCCGCTCGCTTACCTGCTTCCCAAACCGCTCAAGGGAGGCTTGGAGGTTTTCAAGGGTTCCTCTGGATTTCTCCTCCTCTTTATTGAGGTTAGAGAGACCCTGATGAAGTTGAAAAAGGGCTTTGAGGAGATGCTCTTGATTCTCTTGGAGAAGGGCCTGTCTCTTTTTCCCAGAGGTTTTTGTCTCCAAATAAAGGGCATGAATCCCCTCACCAATCTTCAAAAATCCTTCCCGCCCCTCCTTCTGGGCAGAAATAAGGGTTTTGACCAGCTGTTCGAGGCGATCCTCCCCTGATGGAGGTTTTTGGATCTCTTCGTTTGCCATGTTTGGTCAGCGGATTCAATCCGCTTAATCCGTTGATAAGTTTGAAACTCCAGAGAGAACCCTGGGTCTGCTTTCAAGCTTTTCAAAGGCAAGTAGGGCTGTGAGCCAGGGAATCCGTTGAGAGATCTTTCGGTATTCCCGATCCTCTCGGGCGATCCTCTTCAGGGCGGCAAGAGCAAGGGTCAAATCCCCCATCCTCTCGTAACATCTTGCCTGCAGGTCCAGAATCTCTTTCTCTTCAGAAGATATAGGGGAGTTCGAGATAGGGATCTCACGGAGGAGTTCACAGGCTGTGAGGAGATCCCCTTTTTGGAGATGACAGAGGGCGAGCTCTTTCAGATATGGAGTTCGGAATTCGCCCGAATCGGGCACATTCATCTTTCCGATTCGATTCAGTTCCGCCATCGCCCTGTCCACCTCCCCCAGTTCTCGATAGAGTCCAACCTTTCGAAAGAGGAGGTCTTCAGCGGATTCAGCGGATTGCTCGGATGGAATCCTGTGGATCTGCTTAATCCTTTCCTCTATTTTTCGAATCTCTACCCACCGCTCCCATTGTCCAATTTGGGTCAGGCGATGATAGACCTCTTTCCGCTCACTCCCTACCTTTAAGGCTGAATTGAATCGCTCCTCTGCCTGGTCTTCAAATCCCAGTTTAGACAGGGATCTGGAGAGGAAGAGGAGAAGATCCATTTGGAGGTCTGGAGTATTGGAGGTCCGTAGACCGGAGGCAAAGGTGTCTCTTGCCTCCTTCTCATCTCCCTTCTCAAGAAAGAGTTTCCCCAAGAGGAGAGCCCCTTCCGGAGAATGGGTCTGGGTCAGAAGCTGCTTAAGGGTCTGAATCCCCTCTTCGATCCACCCGTTTTTCATCTCCACTAATTTTCCAATCCAACCCACAGCCTCCTGGATCTCTCCCTTTCTCATCAGAACCTTGGCAAGGGAATGGATCGCATTGGGGTGATTGGTTTTTGATGCCTTTCGAAGAGCCATGATCACCTGATCCAGTTGTTGAGGTTGAACCTTGAGAACCTCTTCATAGTGTTGAACCGCTTCCTCTACTTCTCCCTTCCGGAGAGAGAGGATTCCGAGGAGGTAGAGGACCTTCCCATTTGAGGGATCCAGGGCGTGGATCTCTCGGAGTTCACCCATTACCTTCTCCACCTCTTCTTCTCGTTTGGCGATCTGGGAGAGGATCTTGCTGGCTTCCACTAAATTCCCCTCCGTTCGATAGATCTTGGAGAGGGCATACTGAGCGGAGAGATCTTCATGATCGGATTGGGTGATCAAAAAGAGACCATGGATCACTTCTTGCCTGAGTTCCTTTTTTTTGGAGAGGGCTTGGAGAAAGTTTTCTGAGGCAAGGGGAAATAGACCTTTATGAAGATAACATTTACCGCGGAGGAGATCAATCTCCGCATCTGTCCGATCCTTCAATTCTTGGAGGATGGGGTCCACGAGTGTCGGGGTGACCTCCATTCCCTTTTGGAAATAGGAGAGTCCTTCTTCAATGCTTCCCTTCCGGAGATAGTGTTCTCCTAATGCATAATACGCCTTTCCATAGGTTCGGTTCTCCTCAATCACCTTTTTCAATCCCTGGATGGCTTTATCTCGCCTTTCCGGAGAGTGACGGGCAATCTCCTGAAACTGGTGACAGGCCTCGTCGAAGCGACCCAGAAGGATGGAGAGATTTCCCAGAGCTAACTGCCCTTCTATCAGGGTTGAGTCGATGGAGACAATCCGTTTCAGTTCATCCCCTGCCGATTGGAGTAGATTTTTGTCCAACTGGACAGTCCGGAGAAGATGGGGGATTGCCTCTTTCAACTGCCCTTCTTGGGAGAGGGCTTCGCCCATCCGGAGGTAGAAGAATCCTTCCTTGGGGAAGAGAGAGATCCCCAATTCACACTCCTCCCGAACTTGACCATACATTCCTTTGTGGAAAAAACCGTCCACGATGGCTTTTTGAATCGAAAAATTCTCCGGTTCACGCTGAAGTACATCCCGGTATCGCTTGAAGATCTTCTCAAAAGAGTTGGGGTCCAGGGCTGAGACCTTTTCATAAGCCTGAGTTGCCTCCTTCACCTTCCCCATCTCTAAATAGGAATCTCCTAAGAGAAGATGGGCAGGGATGAGTTTGGGTTGCCTCTGGATGAGTCTTCTCAGGGCTTCATTGACTTCATTCCGTTTAGAAGGGTCCAATTCAAGGCACTTCTGGTATGCCTCAAAAGCGAGATCCCCCTTTCCCAGAATGGAGAGGGTTTCTCCTCGAACAAAATTGATGAGGAATGGATCGACCTCTTCACTGAGGGCCTCATAGACCCGAAGAACATCCTCCGCTCTCCCCTCCTCTATTCTCATCATTTGATCCAGTTCATAGAAGATCTCAGGGATAAGGTCGGGAGACTCTGATCGAACCTTGGCAAATTGGGCTAGCCCCTTTTCGATCTCTCCAGATGCAACCTGTGCCGTCCCCAGGAGAAGAAAGGCCTTTGGATGGTCGATCTTCTCCAGCTCCTTCTGAACCTCCTTGAGAAGGGACGACCCCGCTCTTCCCGCCTGACCCTTGGCTGACCCCGTCGCCCCTACTGTGGATCTCAGGGTCAAAAGGTGGTCATAGACCAAGACTGCCTCTTCCGTTTTACCCTTCTTCGTATAGACCCGACCCATGAGGGCTAGTCCTTGGATATAGGATTTGAAGGTTCTAGATTCTAAGAATTCAGATTTTACTCTGGGTCCTTCAAAAAGTTCATTCTGGAATTTCACAAGTATGGGCTGGAGGCGGGGGAGGATTTCGTCTGCAAGACCAGGATTTGCTTCAAAACTCTTGTTTGATGTGGAGATCACTTCATCCCACGCCTCTCTTTGGATGGAAAAGTCCACATAATGGATGAGGGCGGTGGGGTTTCCGGGATCCTTCTCAAAGATTCCTCTATACCGCTCCATCACCTCATCCACATTCTCAGGATCTAATTCGATGGAATGGGTGAACTCCTCAAGAGCATGGCCAATCCGTTCCTGCTGTAGATAGGTCTCTCCCAGTTCAAAACGAGCCTTTGCGTTTTTGGTTTGGAGTCGGAGGATCTCTCGGAGCCCTCTCACAACCGCCTCCAGATCCATCCCCTCTACTCGAAGGCGATGGAGAAGGTCTATGGCTCGGTCAAATTCCCCTTCCGCCCTGTAGAGTTGAGAGAGATAGTGGAGGGTTTTCAGATCCGGGGTCTCTTCCTTGTGGAGTGTCTCAATTTTCTGAATGATCTCACTTCGCTTCTTATCATCTAATTCCAAAACCCGATGGAAGGCTTCAACCGCCTCCTCTATCTGATTTCTTTGGAGATAGAGTTCTCCCAAGGCAAAAAAGGGAAAGGGGTTGCTGTATTGGGAAGTTGCCATCCTTTTGTAGGTTTTTAAGATTCGCTCTATCTCTGGGGGAGAAGCCTGAAGGACCTTATCGAGTATCTCCTTCATCTTCTCCTCCTCTCCTCTCTGCTCATAGAGAATGGCAAGGAGGTGATGGAGGGAGATGTCCTTTTGTGAGAGTTCAGATGCGGATTTATGGCTGTAGATGGCGTTTAATTTCCCTACATATCGCTGTACGATCTCATCTAACTGGTTGGGGGGAAGACCCCTCAAGATCTTCTCCCCATTCTCGTAGTCTTCCGAATCCAGATAGACTTCTAAGAGGAGTGTCCCTGTCTCCGCCGGCTGCCCACCCTCATAATGGAGGATCTCCACGAAATCAATCCACCGATCCCTCTCTTTGGGGAGGAGAGAACCTGCCTGTTTGAAGCGGGAGGCTGCCTCCTTCATTCCCCCTTTTTTAAAGTAAAGTCTTCCCAGTTCCAGAAGGAGATCATAATCCTCTGGAGTCCCTTTGAGACTCTTCTCAAGGGTTTTGATCGCGCGATCGACCTTCCCCTGAGCATTGAGTTTTCTCGCACGGTCCAGTGCTTCTTCAGGACTGGAGGGGGGGATAAAATCAAACATCGGAGAGTAACATTTATATTACACTTTTTTCTTGTATGATTGTAGGAACTTGATTCAGACATTCGGCTGAGCTCAGTCGAAGCCTCAAGCCTTCTGATCGGATTCGATTTCGTCTTCTTGAATCAGAATGGACAACACATCCAAGGGACTTCCTGAAGAGGAAAGCAGTTGTCCGATTCTGGTCGGGTTCGCTTGATCGAACTCTATAAAAGTTACAGCAACTGTTCACTTCCGAACTTCGAATTTCATCTTATTCCAAGGGGAAGTCTCTGTCAAGGCGTTATTTTCTAAGGGGTATCCATATTCAATATAGCATTGAAAAATTAGCATTGCAACTTGCTAAGAGTTCATTTTAAATTTTGCAATGAAATCTGCTACTGGGAGGAGACCTTCCATCTCCTGGCGATCGCCATCTCGGCAATGAGGAAAAGGAAGGTGAGGAAAAGGAGGGGGCGGGTGAGATCGGTGGAGAGGCGGGTACCGTAAAGAGAGGAACGGAGGGGGGCTTCTTTTTCAACCCAATCGAGATGTCCGCCAAATGCGGATTCGAGAACTTCTTCAATCTCCGCTCTTTCTATTCGACTCAAATCCGATTCCTCCGAATCCCCATTGACGGCGAAGAGGATGACCTCCTCCCCGGAGTGGAGATGATAGAGTCCTGGGGTCTCTGTCTGATCAAAATGGACAGTGAGTCTCTCTCCTTTCTCCCTAAATGAAGGCTCGAGGAAGAAGGTCTCTCCATTAGGCGTTTCGACCCGGATCGATCCTGAAAGACTATCCAGAGGAAAGTTGAGGGGTTCCCCCACCAAGAGATCCAGATCCCTTTCCTCCCCTTGGGAGAGATAGCGAAAGATCCGATGGAAAAAGG
This sequence comes from candidate division TA06 bacterium, assembly GCA_022562655.1. GTDB lineage: Bacteria > Hydrothermota > DG-26 > E44-bin18 > JADFOU01 > JADFOU01. The sequence goes on along the minus strand of JADFOU010000008.1, from coordinate 931 downwards.
GGACGAAGAGGGCCTTTAAGGGGAGGTCAGACCAGACTAAGGTGGGAGGGGCTGCCATGAGAAGGACCCTCTTTTCTCCTCCCAAAAGGGCAGGGTCGCCATTGGTGAAACGGGCGAGAACCCTTGATCCTTCTTTCTCTACAAGAGGATGGTGGCGAAAGAACTTGACGAGGGTGAGGTCTCCCTTCTTCGGATCCTGGAAGACAGAAAGGAGAGGATGGTTCACATCTAAGTTTGTGAGTGTGAGAAATTGGGAACGGTTGATGGGGGTTCTTTCTGGAGGGGATAACTGGATGGAGAAGAGACGGAGGAGAGGTTGAGTGTAAAATGGGATATCCATCCCTTCCCCCAGGGCGATGAAGAGTCCCCTCCCTCTATCGGTATAATCTAAGAGACGAGAAAGAGATGGGGTGGAAAGTCTTTTCACGTTGAAGAGGCCAATGGCTTGGTAAAGGTTGAGGTCCTCCTGGTCCAATTCTTGAGGGGAGATTACCTTCGGGAGGAAGATGGAACCGATTTGCATAGAAGGGGATAAGGCTCGCTCCACATAGAACCCTTCATCTTCTTTGCCTTCTACGATGAGAACCTTCAATCTTTTCGGGATATAGAAAGAGAAGAATCTTCGATTATCGAATTCCAGAGCCTCGTCCTCGATCTGAAAGTATCCTGTATGATAACCCGGCGTGTCAAACTGGAGAGGAAAGGAGGCAACTTGTTTCTTTCCGGGTTCAAGGGAGACCTCACGGGTTTCTCGGAGGCTTTCATCTAAAAAGAGGTGAAGGGATATTTGGACTGTGGAGTGCGGAGTCCCGAACTCCGACCCTGAACTTGTTTCAGGGTGAATTTCCCCTTCGTGATGCTGGAGATGAACCTGAAGGTCGAAGGTTTTTTGGGGGACGAAGAGGGGATCGCTGAAGGTGATTCTATCCAG
>JADFOU010000238.1 GCA_022562655.1 candidate division TA06 bacterium | reverse complement strand
GATCCTACCACACCATCTCAGGTGGGCACTTTCATATATACAGACAACGATTTGTATGGCTATGCCCACAATGTCTATGTTCAGGACGGGTATGCCTACATTTCTTACGCCACGGATGGCTTTGTCGTAGCAAATGTTTCAAACCCCACCAATCCCACTTTGGATGGATTTTATGATACTCCCGGTTATGCCTGGGGGGTCCATCCGGGAATGAACGAGGTGGTCTATCTCACCGATTCTCACACCGGTCTCTGGATATTCCAGTTCACGCCACCTCCCCCCGGGGTAGAAGAGGAGGACCCGAATTCCGATGTTCGAGTTTCCCAACCCTCCCTAACACACCATCCCAATCCTGCTAAAAGTTCTGCACGCATCTCTTTCTCTCTTCCCAACCGAATTCAGACTCGTCTTGGGATTTATGACCTGACAGGAAGACAGGTTCAGGTATTAGTGGATGGGGTACGTGAAGCCGGTTCTCATAGTGTTGTATGGGATGGTCGGGATGGACGGGGAGAAAGAGTTGCTTCAGGCGTTTATTTTGTTCGCCTAAGTGCTGGCGATATTACCGCAACGAAAAAGATGATACTTTTGAAGTAAATAAGAAGAGATCGAATGAAAAAACCCTCTATAATTGTAGGGGCGGGTTACAAACCTGCCCCTACACATTTAAAAATATGGAGGCGGCTTCCGGATTCGAACCGGAGAATAACGGTTTTGCAGACCGTCGCCTTAACCCCTTGGCTAAGCCGCCAATTCGTTATAGAAAAAGATGGTTTGTTAAATGGTTAGAGCCTTGCCTGTCGTCCCGAGTCCGATTCTCCCTTTGCCACACCCACGGGCGGGCAGAACAGGTTTAACCAATACCCCGCCAACATTTAGCTGACTTTTAAGATAAGACCTTTTTCCAATGATGTCAAGAAAGAAAAAAAGAGGACTTCTCCTCAATGGATGCCGGGAACTACAGGGTCAATAGATGAGTATTATGACTATTAGAGTGATGATATTAAAACAAGAGACCCAGATTGGAAGATATTTTGGAGGTGAGGAACATTTTTTTTAAAATATTTCATAAGACATTGAAAAATAAATCGTTAACCCTATGAATTCACGGATCTTACGTCACGAAAAAAATAGTTGACAAGTGAGAGGAAATAGGGTAAAGTAAGAGGTTAAAAAAATAGAGGAATTTGAGGGATGAGGGCCGTACTCCAAAGGGTGAGGAGAGCCGAAGTTTCTGTCAATGGGGGAAGGATCGGCAAGATCGGTAAAGGAATGGTGATCTTCCTCGGAATGAAAGAAGGGGATGGTGAAGAGGAAGCCCAATGGCTGGCGGATAAATGTATGAATCTTCGGATTTTTGATGATTCAGAGGGCCGGATGAACCGATCCGCCTTGGAGGTGGAGGGTCAATTTCTTGTTGTCTCCCAATTTACCCTCTATGGAGACGCCCGAAAGGGGAGAAGACCTGATTTCACCCAATCGATGGAACCGGAAGGGGCCAAAAGATTATACAATACTTTTCTCAATACCCTAAAAAAGTCAGGCCTAACGGTCGAGACAGGTGCTTTTGGAGAAAAGATGGCTGTTGATCTTATGAATGATGGGCCTGTTACCCTCATCATTGACCGTTAATAAAAGAATGGTTATTTGGTTAAATAGTTAAAATTAACCCACGACCAATTAACCGATCTTCCTCTACCCCTGTTCCTCCCTCAATCCCTAAAAAATAGTTGAATGGTTATATTTAACCATTTAACCCATCTCCATTTAACCGTCTTATCATGAGAAGCATGACGGGTTTTGGACGGGCCAAAGGGTTCGTCCAGGGAAATCCCCTCATCTGTGAGGTCCGTTCCCTCAACCACCGATTTTTAGAGATCCAGATGAGACTTCCCAGGATTCTGGAACGTTATGAGGGGGAAATCCGGAAGTTCCTCACTCGAAAATTGGAAAGGGGTTCGATCACTCTCCGCTTTCACTGGGAGGAGAGGGGACCTGAAGGGCTCAAGGTGAATTGGGAGAGGGCAAAGGCTTATCTCAAACTCCTCCAGCGTCTCAAGCGAGATTGCAATCTGAAAGGGGAGGTGGATCTCTCCCTTTTCGCCCATCTGAATGGAATATTTGAAGAGCCTGCCTTAGGCGGGCCGAAGGTCAAAGGTTGGGAAGTGGCTAAAAGACTGTTGGACAAGGCGACCTCGGAACTGATTAAGATGCGGGAGAGGGAAGGGAGAGACATAGGACGAACGTTGAACCAGGGGATTCGGAGGATTGAAAAATCCCTTCGGTGGATTGAAAATCGGGGGTCTTTGAGGGTAGAAGAACGGAGGAAGGGGCTAAAGGCAAAATTGGAAGAATTGTTGAAGGATGAGGGTTTAACTTTGAACGCTTCAACGCTTCAACCCTTCAACTTTCGAATTGAACAGGAGATCCTCCTCTTTGCCGACCGGTGTGATATCGAAGAGGAGCTCTCTCGCCTCAAAAGTCATACAGCATCCTTTCAGAATTCAATAAACTCAAAGAGACCGGGGGGTCAAAGAGTCAAGGGTGTCAAGAGACTCAAAGACTCGCGAGACTCAAAGACTCGTGAGACTCAAAAACGGGTAGGGAGGAGGCTGGATTTCCTCCTCCAGGAGATGCATCGTGAAGCGAATACCCTCGGTTCCAAAGCCCAGGATGCCAGCGTCTCCTTGGAAGTGGTGAAGATCAAAGAGGAGTTAGAGAAGGTTCGTGAACAAGTTCAGAACATCGAATGACAAATAGTAGCAGTTGGTCACCTATGCTGCCAATCCCTGCCTGCCGGCAGGCAGGCGCCTCAGGCTCGCTGCGAAGGCCGGGCCAAAGCTTCGGTCACCTACGCCCCAAAGCTTCGGTCACCTACGCCCCAAAGCTTCGGCGACGGGGCGCGACGGAGCGCAGTGGCGGTTGGCAGTTGACTGCTACTGCATACTGCTACTGCCATTGAATTATCAATGAGAAGGGGCTTTCCCATTGTCATCTCCGGCCCAGCTGGAAGCGGAAAGACAAGTCTTTGTCAGAGGATTGTAAGGGGGGTCCGGAGGGTGAGGTACTCCGTCTCTGCGACCACCCGTCCCATGCGGCCAGGAGAGAGGAAGGGCAGGGATTATCACTTCCTTGACGAAAGGACTTTTAAGCAATGGATTCGTGTGGGTCGTTTTTGTGAATGGGCGAAGGTCCATGACTACTATTATGGAACTCCGAAGGACTTCTTAGAAGAAACCCTTTTCAATGGAAATCAGGTGATTTTAGATGTAGATTATCAGGGGAGGAGGGCGATTCGAAAAGAGTATCCCGATGGCGTCTATATTCTCATCCTTCCTCCTTCCTTTCCAATCTTGCAGAAGCGACTCCGAAAGAGGGGGACGGAGACCCAAGAGAGTCTTCAGAAACGTCTCAAAGGAGTGGAGAAGGAACTGAAGGGGCTTGAGAATTCTGACTATCTCGTGATCAATCGGAACCTCAGCAAGGCCGTGGAGGCGATCCGAACCATCATTCTTGCCGAAGGATTTCGGGAAAGGGGGGTTCAATTGAACATCCTTACAAAGGCTTGGAGGAAAAAAATGGGGGTGAATCTATGATTCGTATCTCCATTGAGGAGATCTTGAAGATTGTTGAGAATAAATATAAGGCAGTAGTCATCGCTGCCAAAGAGGCTAGGCGACTGAATGTCATTCCAAGAGAGAAGGAGGAAGAAGAGGAGGAAAAAGAAAATAATCTAAAACCAGTGGAGGAAGCCCTGAAGCGTTTTGTGAAGGGGGAGCTCAAGTATGTGGAAGGTGAAGAGAAGAAGTGAGGGAGGCAATCATTAATGAGCATTGCAAAGCCTGTCCTGCCTGCCTGACCGGTAGGCAGGCCCGCCCGTGGGTGTGGTGAAGGGAGAATCGGGCTCGGGGCGGCAGGCCAGGATTAGCAAAGCAAAGTTAATCCGCCTCCCTGGCCGACCCAGCCCGAGGTGGGGCAGGGAGAATCGGGTGGGGGGTTGGGAGAGTATGAAGGGCTCGG
>JADFOU010000237.1 GCA_022562655.1 candidate division TA06 bacterium | reverse complement strand
CCTCGGCATCTACCTCCTCGCCCTGTTGGTGACGGTGTTGTTTGGGAAATAAACGAAAGTTTAAAATAATCATATGGCTAAAACAGTGTTTATTTTAGGAGCTGGAGCCTCACAACAAGCTGGCGTTCCACTAATGTCTGGCTTTTTAGACACCGCGAGGGATCTCCTTGACCGAGGTAGGCTCGATTCTGGAGATGCTACCAAATTCGACAAAGTTTTTTCTACTATTTCAAAGCTAAGTGCTGTATTTTCCAAATCATATCTGGATCTTGACAACATTGAGGAGGTATTTGGCGCTATTGAGATGGGTTGGCTAATTCAATCCCTTGGAGGAGTGCCCAAAGAAGAAATTCCAGAGGTTAAAGAAGCTATCCAAAGACTTATTGTCCGCACCATAGAAATTACTGCTCAGTTTCCAATTTCAGGAGATCCATTAAGCATACAATCTCCTTCCCCTTATGGTTATTTCTTTGAGTTAGTCAAACATATGCGGGAAGATTCCAATGATTTTCCTTGTTCTATTTTGACGTTCAATTATGACATCGTGTTGGACTACACATTCCGTTATTTTGATATATACTATTGTCTTTCTGAAAAACCATCCAATAGTAGACTCAAAATCCTTAAACTCCATGGTTCACTTAACTGGGGATGGTGTGATAAATGCAACGAAATAATGTCTTGTGACCTTCAGAAATATACATCAAACAGGGAATTATATGTAAATCGTTTGTATAAAGAAGGAATACGAAGCACTGAAATTCCTATTGGAACAAAGATTAGTAAATTTAAGCATCCGCGATGCAAAAACCCTCTAAAAGGGCCAGTTCTTGTTCCCCCTACATGGAATAAAACAGAATATCATACAAGTCTTTCTAATGTATGGCGTCAAGCAGCTAAAGAACTCTCCGAAGCTGAAAACATATTTATAATCGGATATTCATTTCCAGAAACAGACCTGTTCTTTAAATATTTGCTTGCACTTGGGGGAATTAGCGAAACTCAAATCAGAAGGTTCTGGGTATTTAACCCTGATAGAAAGCTTGAACCAAGTTATAAGAGTCTAATAGGACGGGGCATCGAAAAAAGATTTAAATATCACAGTGAGGTTTTTCTAGAAGCAATAAGAATTATTCAAACTGAATTATCTCACAACAGTTAAACGCGGTTTGAATTCTTCCATTTCGAACCTGTTGAAAACAAACCTGTAGGCTGGGCGAGAATCTTTGTCGGGATTGAAGCCGCCCTCGGGATCTACCTCCTCGCCCTGTTGGTAACGGTGCTGTTTGGGAAATGATAATTCAGTGGCAGTAGCAGTTGGCAGTGGAGGGATTATAGACTTAGGAATAAAACCCTGAAACAAGTTCAGGATAACAAGGAAAAGATGCAAAAACGATTTAGGAAAACCCTTTTGACCTGCTTCCTCCTAACAATATTCACTACCCAAGTCTCCTCCCAAGCTCCAAAAACTTGGTCTGTAGATGGACTTGAGGATGGAAAAAAGGGATCAGGAACTGCTGAAGACCCTTTCCGGGATCTTCAGATGGCATTCGATCAGGCAGGAGACGGAGACATCATTCGCATTTGGCCAGGCACCTATGAAGCCGAACCTCTCCCCTACCCCGAAGACCTCTGCGGAAACTGCCAGGAACACAAAACTCCCGTGAAAGCAACACGGGGGTTTTTGATTCAAGGAAAAGGGATCCACATCATCGGGTCAGGGCCTAACCAAACCACACTCATCACTAATGCGGGCTACGGTGTTCTCTTCGACCACAGCCGGGGTTCCGTCATCACCGGAGTTCGCATCACAGGAGGCCAAAGGGACCCTGATGGGAATGCTACGGATGCCGCCATCGTAGCCAAATTCAGCACGGTGAGGGTCATCGGGGTGGAGATCGTGGACAATACCCATCAAGTGAAGGATGTGGTTGTGGGCATCGGTGGGATCTTCGTGCGGGAGAACTCCGAAATCTACATTGAGGGGAATACGATTCGAAACAATGGATGGGATGGGGTTGCTCTCTATCGCGGCGCCACCGCCACCATAGTAGACAATGACATTTCCAAAGGTCGAGGTGCCGGGATCGGCATCACCTGGGATGCGGTTGCTACGGTCTTTCGGAACCGGATCTCTGAATACTGGAAAGGTATCGGAACCTTCGGGAACTCCTGGGCGATCGTCCGGAACAATGCCGTCTTCGACAACCTGGGATGGGGGATTATCGCAACGGGAGAGGCAACGATGGAGGTCTCTAACAACGTCATCGTACACAACGGAAACTGCGGCTTCGCCACATGGACGGAGACCGTTCAGGGACGCCTCACTAACAATATCATCGTCAACAATGGATGGCGTGACGAATGGGTCTGTCCCCAGGTGGGAGTCTGGATGAACGCAGACCCCACCACAAATTTTCCTGTCTCTTATAACAACGTCTGGGGAAATGAGAAGGGAAACTATAAGAAAATGAAAAATCCAACAGGAAAAAATGGAAACCTCTCTTTGGACCCTGCGTTTGAAGAAAAGGGAGGGTTCCAACTCCCTTTGAATTCTTCCCTTAAAGATGCGGGAGACCCCACCCTCACCGACCCCGATGGAAGCCGTTCAGATTTGGGTATCTACGGAGGCCCCTCAGCAAGAACTAAATAAGTTCTCTCACCACCCTGCCTGCCGGCAGGCAGGAAAGACACAAAGGACATTATATTCACCACATAGTATTGGGTAGACACGTGGGTCTACCCCTACAACGCCTGCAACTGCTTCCGCTACTGCAACTGGACTTTCAACTGCTACTGCTACTGCGCTCCGTCGCCGACCTTCCTTCGCCCACCGTAACGTGCTTCGTGAAGGCGGGAGCTTTGGAGCGTAGGTGACCAACTGCTACTGTCTTTCTATTCTCGTGGTTCCTATTTTCATTTGACATTGGACTTTGGACTCGGGTATTGTCTGTAATCTATAGTCTATGATCTAATGTCCAGAGTTTGATTCTAAGACTTCCTTCACCTTCTCCATCACCTCCTCCACCTCAATAGACTGGATACAGCAATCCGGAAGGTCACAGGTAAGGGTGTTGGGTTTTCTGCAATACTCATTTCTGCTGATTGCGATATGTCTTCCACCAGGAGGAGTGGCACTCTGGGCATCGGTGGGACCGAAGAAGGTGATGGTGGGAACGCCCAGGGCAATGGCGATATGGGTTGGACTGGAATCATTTCCGACGAGGAGGTCAAGCTTCTCTAAGACCCCTCCAAATTTTTTGAGGCTGACATCTTCCAATATCCAGGGCTGATTCGCCATCCGGGATGAGATCTCGGAAAGCACTCCCTTCTCCTGAGGTCCTCCAAGAAGGAGAACCTCGAAACCCAATTCTTTTTCAATCCTCTCCCCCAGTTCGGCATACTTCTCCACACTCCACCGCTTTGCAGACCATCCCCCACCCGGAAAGAGTCCGACCACTCTATTCCCTCGTAGCTCGGGAGTGCGGAGTGAATGGCTTTTTAAAAATTCCCTCCCAAACCTCCTGGCGTCCTCAGGGAGTGAAAATACAAGGTCTTTTTCTTCAACCGAGAGTCCCAGGGCTCGAAGGGTGTCTAAATTATATTCCACTGCGTACTGAGGATTCCTTCCGATTACCCGGATATTGTAAAAGGTTTTTCGGAAACGATAGGTGTAGCCCACCCGATGTCTGGTTTTGGAAAGGAAGGAGAGAAGTGCAGAACGAAGGGTGCCCTGAAGATCAATGGCGAGATCGAAACGGCGGCGGCGTACCTCGTGAATAAATTTGAGTTCCTCGATAATCCTTCTGAATAGAGAGAGTTTTTGAAAACTCTCTCTATCGAAAACGATCAACTCATCGAGGAAAGGATTTCCCTGAAAGATTTCTTCAAATCTCTTCTCAAAATCATCAACGTCTATGTGGAAACCTTTAGAAATACGACAATTAGGAATAGCCAAGAAATCCAGAATCGCTCTCCGAAACTTTCGTTCTTCTTCACGAATAAGATATATCTGCTTCTTTAGATCACC
>JADFOU010000236.1 GCA_022562655.1 candidate division TA06 bacterium | reverse complement strand
TTACCAATGCCTTTCTCAAACTGCCCGGCATCAATCATGTATTTTTTATCCCGGTATTTCGAAAATTCTCGTCTTAATTCTTCAACTATCATCTTTATTTCAAGAAGAATATAGGATAACCCCTTGTGAAAACCATTAGTTGAAAAAAGCAGATTATTGGAGGTTTGTCAACCCTATTTTTAAAGGGGGATTGTAGAGTTAGAAGTGGAGGAAAAATCCTTGACCTTCTCTCATCCTCTCTGACACAAGAATTTTCCACTACTTTTTGTATAGGAGCAATGATGAATCGTATGTCTGCGAACAAAAGGGAAAAAGGGCGGCGCCCCAAAGGATTCGGAGAATGATATCCCTTGGGGCACCGCCGATTTGGAGGATTCAGATCTTCCGGGTGATATAGGCAAAAGAGAGCCCTGCCAGTCCGCCGTAGATGAGGTGCCCCATGAGACTGTGCATTGCCTTGGCGGCTGCCGCAGCGGACCACTGGAGTCCCATTCCCATCATCAGGGGCATCATCGTGAGGGGACCAAGAATCCACCAAATGGAACCGTAGAGAAGACCCCACAGCCAACTGGTGGAGGGTCTTTGGGCTACCCTTCCGAAGACCACGGCAAAGCCGACGCCGAGGATGGCGCTGATGACCATGTGGACGATAAACCCGACCACCGCGGAAGGGGCTCCCACTATCTTTCCGATCATGGGGAGCATTCCCATCATCCCCATCATCATCCCGAAGACCGCCCCTCCGATCCAGCCCGAGAGGACCCCACCGAGGAGGGATTTGTTGAAGGGAAGGGCTACACTCTGAGTTTGATTGAAGTCTGCCATTTCGATTCACCTCCTTTCAATAATGATTGAATAGTTAAATCGTTAAGGGGTTACATTTACCAATTACCAATGGGAGCCATGATGCTATAAGATGGCGCAGAAGTAGCCAGGATGAACACAGCCAAAAGGACGAAGATCGTGACCCCAATTCCAGCGAAGAGTGCCCAGAAGTGATTGGATTTGTCAATTGAGTGGGCCTCTTCTTTAATTTCAGTCCGATATGCCATTTTATCCTCCTTTCACCCTTTGAATACCTACTCAGGTATTTTTGGAATCACTTAGGCAAAGAGGTGCAGCTCCAAGAATCTTCCTCAGATCGTCTTCCGATTGGACCCCGACGGCACGGTGGATCGGCATCCCATTTTCGAAGAGGATGAGCGTGGGGATGCTGTTCACCTTTAGGAGAGCAGCGAGCCCCTTGCTCTCGTCAACATTTACCTTGACGAACTTGAATTCGATATCCTCTCCATAACACTCTTCCTGCTGAGCCTCGAGAAACTCAAGGATCGGAGCCTGGGCCTGACAGGGGTCACACCAGTCCGCATAGAAGTCCACAAGGACCTTTCCCCGGTGTTGAAGCACCTCTGACTCAAACTCTGATTCTCTTATGATCTTCATTTTTTGCCTCCTTTCTTGTATTCCCATATTCTATTAGAGCAAGATCCGTGCCACAACTCTGGAAGTCGGGTATTTTCTTCGATAACCTATTGAAAATTATAAAGATAGAAAAATGAGAGAATAGGCTTAAGGAAAACGAAAGAGAATAAACATTCCATAATGGAATATTTACTATTCCGATTCGGACGAGGTTAATGAGTTGGGATGAGAAGAAGGAGCGACTTCGGGCTTCGTGCTTCAGGCTTCCCACTTTTCTAAATGGGGTACGAAATTGCAAGTGAATGAACTCGACAAGGAACTTGTTAAGGGCTGAAACTGTTAATATAGAAGATATGTCGACGATATACGGGTTGAAAATTTATCTTTTCATTTAACATTTTGGATTGCTAATTGTTGATTTTGCAATGAAACCCTCTCTTCTCATGAGCCTCCTCCTCTTCTCTCCCGGTCTCTTCAATGACGCTCACGCTGAAGGGGGGATTCCCCTCCATTTTATAGGAGCAAGACCCTTGGGTCGTGGAGACAGAGGCGTAATCGTTCGTTATGATCATCTCAAGAAAGATAGACTCTTTCAAAACGGGGAGAGGGTGGAAAATAATACGGGTGAAGCAGTGACCGAAAATGCCGTTCACTTCATTTTTGTCAATGAATTCACGCCCCAATTCATAACATTTGTGAGTCTGCCTTTGATGGCAAGGCATTACGAGAATACCCCAAGTGGGGTTCAAACCATAACGAACAGAGGCTTGGGGGATACAAAACTGGTTGGGCTCTTTCAACTCTCAAAACAGGAACTCTCCTGGCGAACCACTCTACTCTCTGGGTTAGTTGCCCTCAAACTCCCCACAGGGAAGACGGGAAAAAGGGATGACCGGAGGGTCCTTCTCTCTCCTTCAGATCAGTTGGGAACGGGTTCTTTTGATGTAAGTGTGGGGGGAGCTTACAAGACCGTGTTCTCCCGAGCGACTCTCCACCTCCAGGGGGTCTATACTCTCAACACCGTCGGAGCTCAGGAGTACAAGGCAGGAAATGGATTCGACTATGATGGTGCCCTGGGAGTTCGGATCCTTCCATTTCCCACAAGTCAGAGAGCAGAGAAGAAAGTCGTTCTATTAGGAGAACTGAACGGGCGAAGTCACTCGAAATCGAAGCAATTAGGGATTGACCTCAATAACTCCGGTGGCCATACTATTACAGGCTCTGTCGATCTTCAGTTTTTTCCGAAAAATTTCCTCATCCTGGATCTCTCCTATCGGGTCCCTCTCATCCAGAAACTCAATGGAGAACAACTGGGAATGACTCGGGGTTTTTCTGGGGGATTACGGTATTTCAATTGGTAAATGGTTAAATGGTTAAATAGTTCTACAAAAAGTGCACTCCTGATCATAATTCTCTCGTTTCATTGGACGATGGAGGGGGAGGCGAGTGCCTGGACCTTAGAAAAGGGAGGATTTCTTTCAAAACTCACCTTTATCGGATCACGATCCAGTTCGAGGTTTAACAACAATTCCGAAAGAGACCAACTTCCTTTTAATGGATTGAGCCAGACGATGACCACCTCCCTGGACCTCTCCTATGGTTTGAGAAATGCCCTCACCCTTTCCGCCAGTTTCCCCCTCATCTCCTATGACCTGAAGCAGGATCTGAATCCCATTTCTGGAAAAGGTTTTGGGGATATCCGAACGGGTGCGAAGTTCAATTTCTCCGATTCCCCTTTCACCTCCTCCCTCGAATTTGTTGTGAAGTTCCCTACGGCGTCATCCCAGAACCCCTCTTTGATCCGAGTTGGGGAGGGGCAGTTTGATTTCGAGTTTGTCAGTTCCAACGGTTTTTTGTGGAATCTCTTACGCGGTTACTCCAATGTCGAACTTGGATACCGAGTACGACTGGAGAACAGGAAAGATAGTGTGAATCCCGGAAATGAACTCCTCTATCGTATTGAATCTGGTTATTCCTTTCTTGAGGATTGGACTGGGGTGATGTCGGTGAATGGGTTCTGGGGAGAAGATTATGAATTCTTTGATCTCCCCCTCGATTTTCAAAGGAATCTCCTCACCCTCACCCCCAGCCTCGTTTACAGGATGAATCACCTCTGGGGGCTGAATTTGAGTTTAGGGGTTCCCATCCTGGGTCGGAGTACCTTTGCGGGCCCCCAGTTGGCTCTGGGTCTATTTTACTCCAAGTCGTCAAGCACCGGACAACTGGGGAACATAAATCTCCCTTTGATCCAAGGGAGCTCATGCTGTACTGTTCAGTGAAGATCGTTAAAAGGTTAAATAGTTAATCGGTTAGATAGAACCATTTAACGAATCACTATTTATCCAATCACCATTCCGTACTCTCATGAGGGTTCTAATGAAAAAATTATTGTTTCTGATGGGACTGCTCCCTCTTCTCTTCATCGGGTGCAGTACAGGACCAGACTGTGATGCACTTGTCCCCTGTGAGTTGATTGTCCCAGGGATACCAGGCAATCCCAAGGATGTGATCCCCGCCATTGATGGTCCCGTGATGATCTCGGGAGATCCGGCGTACGTTGAAGACGATCACCTTGTCCTGGGGGTCATCATGGACGGCGAAGCTCGGGCATACCCC
>JADFOU010000235.1 GCA_022562655.1 candidate division TA06 bacterium | reverse complement strand
GTGGAGATGAAGCCTACAGTCTCGTTCTGACCGAATATGAAGAGTGAGTATGGATTCTTGAGATAGATTGTTGGAAGCACTTATTAGAGCCTTCTTGAATTCGAGAGGGCTCTTCTTTCTTCGAATTTATAAATTAAAAAAGGCTTGAGAAAGAAGAATAGAAATAGTAAACTGGTAGTATAATGAAAGGGTATGCGCTTAACAAAGCCGCTCTCTTGGGACTCATATTAACTGCTAAAATTGTCTATTCGTTTGAAAAAGGAAAATAGAGCCATTTAGAGTCCTCAGCTGGTGGATGGGGGATCCAGACCGTAGATGCAAGTGGAGATGTAGGGTATTATACCTCCATAGCCCTTGATGGTTCCGGAAGACCCCATATTTCTTACAAGGGTTATTATAGAGTTCACCTCAAGTTTGCCTATTTAAAGGATTAAAAATGGTTAAAAGAGTCTTCGTTTGTGTCTGGTTCATCATCCTGAGTATTGTGGTTACGCCCCTCACTCCCTCTGCCGTTGAAAGGGATGGGGGTCTTGAATCCCCACAAGTTCTCCTCTTCGATCATCCAGTGAATGATGTTCGGGAGGTTTTGGATTTGATTGGACTGGCTCCGGAGAATAAAATAACAAGCATAGGAGTGCGTCAGGTAGATGTAGGGAACCCTCCGGAAGGGGATGTGCCTGAGGATCTGGCAATCACTCCAGACGGATCACGGGTCCTGGTCACAAACAAAGACTCGGACAATGTCACATTCTACAACATGATTGACCTCTCCTATGTAACCACCCTCCCCGTGGGGGAATTCCCGGAGAATATCAAGATCACCCCAGACGGTCAACTGGCTCTGGTGGCAAATGTCTTTTCCAATTCTGTCTCGGTCATTGACATCCCTGGGGAGTCCCTCCTTACCGAGATTCTCGTAGGAGAACAGCCGGTAGAGATCGAGGTCGCAAGAGATACGAATTTAGCCTTTGTCGCCAATCTCGTACCCCAGACCTTATCGGTGATCGATCTGGGTCTCCTACAAGTGGTTCAGGAAATTCCAGGCGTTCCCATTGTCCTTTATAGTGCCTCCTTTACCCCAGAAAACGGGAACGGGACCTTTCTATTCTCCGAGTTCCGGGTCACGCCCAATGGAAGAACAATTATCTTCCCGGATCGGTTTGGAGATGTCATCTATTTCATTGATGTTGCTACAGGGACTTTCACGGATACGATCCCGGTGACGAACCTTCCTAATGCCATCGAACTTACACCATCTGGAAGCCTTGCAGTTGTCGCCTGTCATGTGTCCGGGAATGGAGAGATCGTGGTGATGGATGTCCCCTCGGCAACGGTTCTTCAAACCATCCCAGTAGGCGACAATATCTCCTCGAAGCATATCGCGGTGACGCCGGACGGTTCAACGGTACTGGTCGGTGTCACGAATGCCCTCGCCATTGTCAATGTGGACTCGAGCCGTGTGGATGCCACGCTCCCCGTGGGAGCGATTTTTGATGTGGCAATCACACTGGATGGGGTTTATGGTTTTGTGGCGAACTATAATGCACGGGTGATTGACATTGCGGGACGAAGCATTGCGGCGACCATCTCCGGTCAAGCCGTGAATACCACCACCCTCTCCCCCATTGAACGGAAGGCAGTTGCTTTGAACAATCTCTTCGGAGAGCAGGTTGTACTTTATAATATAGACGGATCGTCTGGATACATGATCGCTGCGGTACCAGCAGGAGAGGAGCCAGAGGGAGATGCACCTCGCACCATCGCCATCACCCCGGATGGCTCCATCGCCGTCACGGGGAATATCCTTTCGGATAATGCTACAATCATTAATCTTCAAAACGATTCCATTCTTGCCATCCTCCCCATCGGCGACCGGACTGGCGGCGTGGGCATTACCTCAGACGGGGCTTATGCGGCTATCGCCAGTATCAATGAATCCCGGGTAAGCATCATTGACCTTTCCATTCCCGATGTGGTCGCTACGGTGGGAACCCGAAGACGACCCTTCCTCGTGGACATCCTCCCCGGAGATACCCTCGCCCTTGCGCTGACTCTTGGAAATTCGGGAGGGACGGACTACATCACCGTGATCCGTCTTGCAGACTCATTGAGTTCCTGGGTGACAGACATCCCGGTGGGAGAACTCGGAATCCTCATCGGTGCAAACTCTTTTCCAAGCGGTATGGCTGCCGACCCCCAAGGAGTATATGCCGTTGTAGCAAACAGTTTCGATGATGATGTAGATATTATAGATCTTTCCACCCTGTCCGTAGTGAAAAGCCTCGTCGTTGGGGATTTCCCCTTATCCATAGATTTCAGTCCCAGTGGGGATACAGCCTATGTCACCAACTACTTCAGCAACACCGTCTCTGTCCTCTCTGTAGATGGCGTCAATTCTCAGGTGATCGGTACGGTTCCCGTCCAAACCTATCCCATTGCGGTGAAGGTGAGACCCGATGGGGAGGAAGTCTTTGTTAGCAATTATGGTTCGCAAACCATCTCGGTCATCCGAACTTCAGACCTTCAAGTCATCTCGACGATTTCCATCGGTGGCTCTTCCCCTCAGTTGGTTTTCTCGGAGAGTGGGGACACCCTCTTAGCCAATTCTTCGAGTGACGGCAGTTTTTATCTGATTGATGCCATCAATCATACGGTTCTCACCACGTTGGATGTCACCTCTCCGAGTGCCCGATTGGCATATAGTTCAGCCGCAGGACGGGCAGTCGTGACACATCCAACACCCGACCTCATCTCGGTGATCGATCTGATCGTAACGGGAACAGAAGAGAAAAATACACGATTCAAAATGCAAAATGCAAAATTGTCACAGAATCTGCCGAATCCGTTTCACTTCCGGACCGTAATTCAGTACCAAATTCCCACCACAGGTCATATTACCCTTAAGATTTACAACATCACTGGAAGGTTGGTAGAGACCCTTATAGATCAAGTCCAAGAGTCTGGAGTCTATAGAGTCCAGTGGGAAGGATTGGATGATTCAGGTCAGAAACTTCCTTCTGGAATCTATTTTTATCGACTACAGTCCCGAATCGGGCAGGCGGGTGATTTTACCAATACGAAGAAATTGATCTTGCTTCGGTAAAATGGAGGTTAATTGTGATGGCAGAGTTGCAAGAGGGGACTCCTAAAGCCAAGGAGATGGTCTCAAGGATTCTTGGGGGTCTGATTTTCGGTTTCTCTCTCGTATTTCTTGTACTGCCTGCACTTGGGAGACAAGCAACGCTGGGAGTCGCATTGATGTTTGTGGGTAGTGCTTTAGTATTTCTATATGGAAGGTCAAACCCTTGAAGGAACGAAATCGTCGAGTTTTTCGTCAAACCTAATATATGGAGAGACACCCAAAACCCTTTGCGGAGCACACCCTTCGTCGGTTGTCTGATCTTCACCGTCTCATGAAATCCATCCAGATAGCCCTGCCAGTCAATCAATGGAAAAAGCCTGATCCAAGGATTGACCAGAGGGACTCAAAGGGGAAGGATCTAAAGAAAAAAACATCTTGACATAAAAGGAAAAAAAAGGCAAGGTAAAGTAAGAAGTCGGTTAGATTAGAGATGTTTTGAGACCAAAAGGAGGTGCAGTCATGTTGCACAAGGCAAATGTTTGGATGGCGATATCTGTTTTCGCAGCGATCATCGGATGTAAGGGTGAAGAAGGTCCGCAAGGTCCCCAGGGTCCACCAGATTCAAACCCTCCCCTACTCTGGATCTTTGGACAAGTCACGGGTCCGACCTTTTGGAACCCCACAACTCACACATACTTCTACATCTACAAATTCGATTTAACCCGTGACATCCCCTCAGTAAAGATCAACAGCACTGATATTCCACTCAGATATTTAAATCCTGACGGGGTGATGATTTATGACAAAAATAATCTCGCCATCAACCCAGGAGACTCAGCCAATTTCACTGTCACATATACAAAAACCGATGGTACCCCTGGATCTGCATGGGCAAATGGTTTACTTCCCGGGACGTTTGAAATCACATCCCACGATACTTCATTAATGGATACTCTAAC
>JADFOU010000234.1 GCA_022562655.1 candidate division TA06 bacterium | reverse complement strand
CGGGAACGGATGCCTGCGGAAACACCTCTGCCTGCTCTACCCAGGTCGTGACTGTCCGTATGTGGTTTGACATCAAACCCACATCTTGTCCCAATCCTCTCAACGTAGGGGGTGGAACTAGTGAAGGTGGGGGTAGTAGCGATGAGGAGAACGAAACTTTCACTCCCTCCCAAACACTCGGCGGTAATGGTGATGGGGCTGGCAATTCCCTTATCTCAACAGAGGGCGGTGGAACTGCTAGTAGTGCTGTCGTTCCCATGGCCATCGAAGGGTGTGATGGCTTTGATGTCACCAACATCGATCAATCAACTGTCCGTGTTGAAGGGATTACACCCTTTGGCTTCAGCATTGAGGACAAGAGTGCACCCCTCACTGTTCGCGAGGATTCCTGTGACTGCGACACCTTGGGAGAAGATGGTTTCCCGGACCTCAACTTCAAAGTAGACAGGGACGAGCTCGTCGACACGATGACATCAATTCACGGACATCCTCTGCATAACGGCGAAGTGTTGGTCGTAAACGTTACAGCTCAGGATACGGCTGGAAATTCCTTTGAGGGTAGAGACTGCATGGTGGTCACCGGAGCAGCGACGATTGCTGGTGGTCCCCAATCGGGAGGGACGAGTTCTGTCATCCCGAAGGTCTATAAACTCAACCGGAACCATCCCAACCCATTCCAGGGATCAACCGAAATCCGGTACCAGTTACCAACAAACGTGTTAACATCTTTGAAAATCTACGATGTGACCGGTCGTCTGGTTCGGAGCCTGCTGAATGAGAAACAGAAAGCGGGCTACTACAAGGTTGATTGGGATGGCAAGGACAACGGAAAGCGGAAGGTCGCAAGCGGGATCTACTTCTACACGCTAAATGCAGGTGACTTCTCTTCTACAAGGAAAATGACCCTGCTTCGTTGATCAATTACATCTACATCGAGCCAGTTACAAGCCCTCTTGGGTCCGCCTCTGGCGGATCAAGGGGGTTTGTTTTCTCTGCACTCATTTTTTTATTTACATTCCCAAATTGCTTTGACAGGATAATCAAGGGAAGGAGGATGGGAACTTTTTCACTTGTGGGGGGTGGGGAAAAGTGAATAAAGGGCTCTTTTTCTCAATTCTCGTCCTCCTTTTGGGTGTCGCTTGATCCACTGAGGTGACGCCGACGAGTTCCGATATTGACTCAAATTCTGGCTCTCGGGTCTTTCGGGTGGATTTGGTTCGGGCTTCGGATATCTCTCTTGGCTACGGACAGGATCCAGCCACTCTTGGAGATGACTCCTTGCTGAAAGGGGAGATCAAGGTGGAGGGGCAGGGAGGGACGGTTGAGGTCGATCTGTCTGAGGCAGTTCCTGAGGAGACCTATGAGGTCTCTTTTTGCAGATTTACTGTAGATGAAGGCATCAATTGTTTCCCCATGGGAGAGGTGACGACGGATGAATTTGGCGGTGCCGAAGCTTCGAGCGGAGAAGTGCTTTGTAGAACTGAACCCGGCGCGTCTCGAAGGGGAAGAGCGAAGGGCCTCTACCATCAAGGGGGCCTTTCAATTGGGGAGACTTGTGGGGTTGGAGGAGATGAGGGAGGTTGACCTCATCGTTGCTGGATCTGTTGCGGTGAACGAGGAGGGAGGAAGAATTGGAAAGGGGGGAGGATTTTCCGATTTAGAATACGCCCTCGGCAGGGAAGCTGGAATCATCCGTGAGGCCACCCCTGTCCTCACCACTGTTCATCCTCTCCAGATCCTCTCTGAAGAGATTGAGATGGAGGTTCACGATATCCCTGTAGATTTTATAATCACGCCGGAGAGGGTGATCGCCACCCACCATCAGCTCAAAAGGCCTGAAGGGATTGTCTGGGAGATCCTGAAGGAGGAGATGATTCAGTCGATGCCGGTTTTAAAAAGACTGAGGAACTCAGGATAAGACTTTGTTGTTTTGTGAAGATTGACAAAAAGATAATTTAGTGAAATGGGAGTTTCAATTTTGAAAAATATAGTGACAGGGATTCACCTCTGTAGTATAGCATTTTCCCCTTTCTATTAGGGATCAAGTCTCCTCAACGGTGGGTCTGGTTGATCGCTCGGGACCTTTGCGCAGAGATCCCATCATTCTTCACTCCAACTACATATTCTTAATCGAATCGCCTCCCACTGAATGAAAGGTTGCTTTTTAGCAGCTTCACTTTCACTTTTTGGACGATGGGAATACTCATGACTATAGACTGCCAGGCATTTGCGAGGACGATTCAATTTGCAGAGTATACTTGGAAAGTAAGATCAAAAGGATTTGGATATTCTGCTCCCAATTATTGGTCAGATAACGCGAATAATGTTTGGGTGGATAGTAATGGATGGTTACATCTGAGGATCACGTACCGCTTACACTAGGAGGGTTTTTAAGTAATAAAGTGGAGGGTCATCTCAGCAGGATTGTTTTTTTCGTTTCGGTGAATCCTCCACTTGTAAGTCGGTAAAAGTAAACACCTGAAGGCAACTCTCCTCCACGAGTATCGAGCCCGTTCCAAAGTAGAGCGTAAACCCCTGCCTCCTTTTTCTCATTCATTAAAGTGTTAGTGATTCGACCCGTGATGTCATAAATTTTAAGAGCAACAAAGCCCGAAGTGGGAAGCTCGAATCGAATCATCGTCCGAGAGCTGAAAGGATTGGGTCGATTTTGAAACAACTCAAACCTCGAACGTAGAACCTCGAACTTCGATCCTTCCTCAATTCCACCAGGGTTCCCCTCTAAAGTAGCATCGTCGAAATAGATTGTTCCCACAAGAACCGTAGCTCCTACGGCCATGAAGAGTGCTTCTGGCTCGGTAACAATCGTGGTGCCCACATTTTTCCACCCCAGAGAGAGGGGAATAAGAAGAGTATCAAAGGCAATGGATGTATCCGCATTATATTGAATGAACCACAGAACACCGACACTCAAAATATTTTTTGTCCAGATGTTGAAATCGTAAAGATTATTTCCTACGACTCGGACGAGGTCATTCACGCTAAAAGACCCAAAGACAACCCCTCTCTGAGACAATTTCAGGCTATAGGTGCCATTGTGGGCATTGGTGGAGCGTGTTGCCGATAAGGAATCCAGAGGTGCTGTAGTGTACCAATCATCAGGCATTAATACCCCGAGGACTTCACTCCATGTTTCGAAACTCGTATTGGGGAGAAGTTGATCCGAACTGGCTTGTGGGGCAAGGTGAGAAATGACTAGCGAGGCAGTGAATATAAAAATAAAAATGTTTCTCATGAATAGAGTATGATTCTTTGAGTTTGTACTTTTATCCGACAATTCCATCTATCTTCCTAGCCATCTCCATGTCTTTATCCGAGACCCCTCCCACGGAGTGGGTGGAGAGGGTGAGGGTGACCTTGTTATATTGAATAAAGAAATCAGGGTGGTGGTGTTCTGCCTCTGCGAGATCCGCAACCTTACGGACGAAATCTATGGCATTCTGAAAAGTGGGGAGAGCGAAGGTTTTATGAATGGCGTTCTCAATAAAAGTCCAATTCTCTAAAGATCCCACTTGATTCTGAATTTCTTGATTTGAGAGTTTCGTTGGCATGAATTCCTCCCTTTTTCACGCAGAGACGCAAATGTCGCGAAGTTATATTCTTGAATTTCTCAATGAGATCAAAATTTTATCTCTGCGAACTTTGTGATTTTGTGGTGAGTATATTCTTTCATTTTTCATTTTTCTGACCCGGGATACCAATGTCTGTCAATTTTCTCAAGTCTAATACTTTCTTCAAATCTTCCGGAGAGGGAATTTTCATCTCCTCAAGGACCTGCCGAATAGGTTTCCCTTGTGCGATGGCTGCCTTCGCCGCCTCTGCTGCCTTTAAGTATCCAATCGCTGGACTTAACGCGGTTACCAGTGCGATACTCCTCTCTGCATACTCCCTGCATCTCTCCTCATCTGCTGTGATCCCAGAGACACATCTTTCCGTAAAAGCCTTTACACCATTCTTTAATACCTCGATAGAATGGAGAAGAGAGAAGGCGATGAGGGGCATCATCACGTTCAGTTCCAGCTGCCCTGCCTGAGATGCAAGGGTAATGGTAAG
>JADFOU010000233.1 GCA_022562655.1 candidate division TA06 bacterium | reverse complement strand
GATCCTTGTAACAGGCTCGATGTATTTGGTGGGAGATGTGTTAAAGATCATGAAAGATACAGAGTGAAACCACAAGATTTCTCCTACTTGCCCGAATCGGGCGGGTGGGTTTGGCTGGTTAGCAACGGAAATCCCTGGCCTGACGCCAGGACAGGCTTCGATTCACAAGATTAGCACAGAGAAGAAAATCTTGGAAAAATTCGTAAAATCTCGTGGCTTTTGGATTCTTTTATTTTTCATTGGGATTTTCTCATTTTTTGTTATTCAAAGGGTTTTCGTCTCGGAGGAGAAAAGGATTGAGAGGATGATTGGATCTGCCAAAAGGGCTTTTGAGAAAGAGGATCCTGAACTTTTGTTCGGTTTTATCTCAAAAGGTTATCAGGACGAAATGGGATTTGATTATTCTGGAGTTCGGGAGGGTCTCTACGAAATTTTTTCACAGTTTGAAGGGATCAAGGTCTCCCTTTCTGAGTTAGAAGTTGAGGTTGTGGGAGAGGAGGCGGAGGTTCAACTCGACGTCTGGATTCTTGCAAAGTATGAAGCCCAACCTGTTTTCCTCATCGGGTCTTTGAATAACCCGGTTCCTTCCAAATTCTTTCTCCAAAAGGAAGAAGGAGAATGGAAAGTGGTGAAATTTCTTCTCTCTTCCTCCAACCTTAATAAATAGGAATTGGTAAAATGTTAATGGGTTGAATTTAACCATTTAACCGTTTTTTCTATATGGGTTTTGAAACTATCGTAACAGCCATCGCTGCTCTGATCAATCTTGTTCTGGTTCTTATTGCCTTGAATCGGTGGCAAAATCCCATCTACAGAGCCTTCATCTTGATGAGTACCTCCCTCTTTGTTTGGAATTTCTTTGCCACCTTTCGAATTTACTTGCAGAAGGCTTATGGACTCGTGGAGGACCTCCGCAATTATGACCTTCTAACTCCGGGAGTTGCCGAGTCATGGTACTTGAATCGCCTGGAAAATATGGGGGCGGTCTTCATCGCCTCCACTGCTTTGCACTTCACGCTCAACATGATTGATCGAAAAGATAAAGTTCACACAACCCTTCTGAAAATTGCCTACCTCATCTCCTTTCTCCTTCTACTCAGTCTTGCAACTGACTTTTATCCGAGCCTTCTATGGTCCCAGATCGTCACTGTTTTTATGTACCCCCTCCTTTTCTACTCCCTCTATCTGTTCCTTTGGAAATATAGGTCTTCACCCTCTCCCTTAGAGCGGAATCGCTTGCGTTACATCCTCTCCGGGGGGGTGGTTGCCATTGGCGGCGGTCTCAGTGAGGGCCTCTCTAACTTCGATATTCCTACACCTGATATAGCCAACATCGCGAATGCCTTCTATGCCCTTATCATTCTATTCGCCATCACGCGTCACCGGCTTCTTGATATCCAGATCGTCTTTCATCGAGCCTTAAATTACTTCATTCTTGTTAGTTTACTAGCAGGTATTTTCATCTTTATTTCCAGTCTCGGAATTTCTTTAAAGCTTCTTTCCATTCTTGTTTTATTCACAGCTGGTCTGATCATCCTTTTCTATCAACCTCTGAAAGAGAAAGTCCGTTTTGTCAGTTCTCAACTTGTTCTCCGAGGAAAATATGACTATCAGAAGACGCTCAGGAATTTTGCAAAGGCGATGGATGAACTTGATGATGTGGAAAGGATGCTTCAACTTCTTTTGGCCACCGTAAAGCAGAAAATGGGGATTGAGCGGGCCTTTCTTGTTCGTACAAATCAGAGTAGAGAATATGGGGTTTCACCTCATCTCACACGTTGGTTTGAGAATCAAGGAAACCCTCTGGTGAGAGAAGAATTGGAGAGCGAGATCCGGATGGGTAACTTAACGCCGGAAAGGCGAAAAAATTTGACCTACATTCACGACTCAATGAAGAAAGAGGGAGTTGAAGTCGCAGTTCCCCTATACACAAAAGACCGATCCATGGGGATTTTGATCTTGGGGGTAAAAACTTCGAGGGACATCTTCACCGGTGATGACCTTGCCCTCCTCTCTCTTCTTGCCAACCAGGCAGGCTCAGCCCTTCGATCCCAGGAGATGCAGGAGGAGATCCGGAGAGCTGATCGGTTAAGGTCTCTCGGGGAAATGGCTACTGGAATTGCCCACGAGATTCGTAACCCTTTGGGATCTATCAAGGGGTCTGCTCAAATTCTTCAGAGTGAAGTAGGCAAGAGCGAATTTCTGAATATTATTGTTGAGGAAGTTGATCGCTTGGATAGTGTGGTATCGGAATTTCTCGACTTCGCCCGTCCGATGAACCCGAAGCCAAAACCAGAGGATATTGAGAACATTATCCATACCACTTTACAACTCATAGAGAAAGAAGGTTCTTTAAAGAGTGTCAAGGTCGAGAAATCTTTCTCTTCAGATCTTCCTTATGTGCTGGTAGATAAGGGTCAGATGAAGCAGGTTTTTCTCAACCTCTTTCAAAACGCCATTCAGGCGATGCCCGGTGGTGGTGAACTTGAGATTACGGGAAGATGTAACCCGCAAACTATGAATCTCGTCCTCCAATTCACCGATACTGGATCTGGGATACCTGAGTCCGATCTAAGAAAGATATTTGAACCATTCTTTACTACCAAAGAGAAGGGAATAGGGCTGGGTCTTTCTATCGTTCAGCGGATCATCGAGGCTCATAAAGGGACTATTCAAGTTGAGAGTCAAGTTGGAAAGGGCACAACATTCACAATCACCCTACC
This sequence comes from candidate division TA06 bacterium, assembly GCA_022562655.1. GTDB lineage: Bacteria > Hydrothermota > DG-26 > E44-bin18 > JADFOU01 > JADFOU01. The sequence goes on along the minus strand of JADFOU010000233.1, from coordinate 1,360 downwards.
AATAAGCAATGAAAAATGACAAATTCCAAATGAAAATATAAAATCTTTCTTTGTGTCTTCTGTGTTTCAGTAATTCCTTCATCCATTTAACCATGTAACGGTTTAACCGATTGCCAATCCATGAAAACCATTCTTGTTGTAGATGATGAACCCAATATGCGTCGGGTCCTCTCGGCTGTTTTAGAAAAAGAGGGTTTCCATGTTCTCACTGCTGGGGACGGGGAAGAGGCTTTGAGGCTTTTTGTAGGAGCGGGTTTGAAAACCACCCCTACGGCAGTGATCACAGATCTGAAGATGCCCAAAATGGACGGTCTGCAACTCCTCATCGAAATCCATCGAAGGGATGCCCGTATCCCTGTCGTGATGATCACAGCCCACGGCACCATTGAGACGGCCGTGGAGGCGATGAAGCGGGGCGCTTATGACTACATCACCAAGCCCTTTGACACCGAAGAGATCAAGATGATCGTAAAAAAGGCTCTGGCAGTCCAGGAAGCTTCCAGCAAGGATGTAGGGGTTCAAAATTTTGAACCCTTACTAGAATTAGGTCCTGAAGTCGATTCCAAGATCATCGGGAAAAGCCGAAGGATGAAGCAGGTCTATGAAACCGTTCACAAAGTATCCCAAAGTGTCGCTACAGTCCTCATTCTGGGAGAGAGCGGGACTGGAAAGGAATTAATCGCGCGGGCGATTCATTCCAACAGTCCAAGAAGAGAGAAACCCTTCATTCGGGTTAGTTGTGCCGCTCTTCCTGAAAGTTTATTGGAAAGTGAACTCTTTGGCTATGAGAAAGGGGCATTTACCGGAGCCGCAACGAGAAAACCAGGGAGGTTTGAGTTGGCTCACCAGGGCAGCCTTTTTCTGGATGAGATAGGAGAGCTCTCTACAGCAACCCAATCGAAGCTGTTAAGAGTGCTCCAGGAACGAGAATTCGAAAGGTTGGGGGGTGTGGAGACGATCAAGGTTGATGTAAGGATCATCGCGGCTACCAGCAAAGACCTCGAGAAGGCCTTAGGAGAGGGTTCCTTCCGAGAGGATCTCTATTACCGTTTGAATGTCGTGTCGGTAGATCTTCCTCCTCTCCGAGAAAGGAAGGAAGACATCCCGGATCTTGCAAATTATTTCCTGGAAAGATTTTGTAAAAGAGAAGGGAAAGAGGTAAAACTGTTAAATGAAGAAGCATTGAGTCTCCTCCTTCAATACGAATGGCCTGGAAACATCCGGGAACTGGAAAATGTGATTGAGAAAATCGTGGTCCTACAAGAAGAGAAGGTCATTCTTCCACAACATCTTCCTGAGACCCTGAACCGCCCTCCACATTCCGACCCTGAACTTGTTTCAGGGCGAACTCAAAATTTAA
>JADFOU010000232.1 GCA_022562655.1 candidate division TA06 bacterium | reverse complement strand
GCACCACCGGGCATCAAAATCACCCCCAAGGCATTCGGTAAGGATCGCCGCCTCCCCATTACCAATAAATACAGAAGAAATCGTAACCACGAGATTGCACAAGATTAGCACAAGATTTATTATTATTGGTTTAAATTCAAGAGGATAAATTAAATTCTGTGTTGATCTCGTGAATCGAAGCCTGTCCTGGAGTCAGGCCAGGGATCTCCATTGCCCAACAACCATACCCATCACCCGATTTGGGCAGGCAGGAGAAATCTTGTAGTTGAAAATTTGAATTGAAATGAAGTTTCTCTATTTGTCATTTGTCATTTGTTCCGTCTCAGGCGGATCATTGATTTCCTCTCCTCTTCAGGCAGAGAAAATAGGATTTCTCGTCATTGCCCCGGACAGGGGATATATGGGGAATGAAGAGGTAAGGGATGTCTTTCAGGAATATCGGAAGGATTTTCCCCTTTCCAGTCTCGCATTTGTCCCCTATCAAAACCCCCAACCTTTTCTCCAGCAGGGAGTTCGGGAACTAAAAGAGAAGAGGGTGATCAGAATTGTCGCCCTACCCCTCTTCCTCTCACATGAAGATCCCTACTTCAAAAAGGCGAAAGAGATCCTACAGCATCCAGCATCCAGCATCCAGCATTCAGAGATTACCTTCGCTGAACCGATGTCCGAGTCCCATCTCATCGCCGAGATCCTGGTGGACCGAGTCCGAGCATTGAGTCGGAATCCAGAAGAAGAAGTCCTCTTTCTCATCGGTGCAGGAGCTTCCGATGAGAGAGAGGAGAGGGAGATCCAAAAGGACCTGGAAAAGGTCCTCGAATGGAGCGAAGGAAGGTTTCCGATGAATGAGAAAAAGCTTTTCGTCCTCTACGATTACTATGCAGAACAAGAGCGGCTGCTCTCTCACCTGATTAGGAGGGGGGTCCAACTCCAAGGACAAACCTCTTCCACCCCCAGCAGGATAATTCGACCGAAAGAGCAAGATCCTCCCTTGAAAACCAGTGGGAACGGAAAAATGAAAAACCCATCCGTCTTCCTCACCGAAGTGATCGAATTCGGGGTGAAGAAGGAGCCGAAGGAGAGGATCAAGGAGGAACTCGAAACCCTGGATCGAATGGGCAAAAAGGCAATCCTCATCCCCTTCTTCCTCGGATTGAAATTAAGCCCCATGATGTCCCTCTGGAATACTTTCATCGCTGATTTCAAGGATTACGAAATTTTATATGACGGAAAAGAACTTCTCCCCCATCCCAATGTTCTCCTCTGGCTTAAAATGAAGAGTTATGAGGCATTGTTCATTCAAAGGGACGAGATTGGGATCATCTTAGCTTCTCATGGCGGGGATTTTCACTGGAATCAAGAGATGATCGAGGCGTGCCGTCCCTTAGAAAAAGAATATAGGATTGAGCATGCCTTTGGGATGATGGAGCCCGAAATGATTCAGAAAGCGGTCGATCATTTGGAGGCAAAGGGGGCAAAGACAATCCTCCTATTAAGAATCTTCGCCCTAAAAAGGAGTTTTGAGGAGAAGGCAAAATACATTCTGGGATTACGTAAAGAACCCCTAATGCAGGATCATTTGAATCACGATTCACCAATCACGATTCACCAATCACGGATTCTTTCCCCTTCCCTATTCTATACCACGGGAGGGATTGAGGATGATCCCCTCTATGCAGAGGTTCTCATGGAGAGGGCAAATGAGATCAGCCAAGACCCCTCCAAGGAGACCGTCATTCTGGTAAGTCATGGTATGGGGGATGATGGAGACGATGACTATTGGCATAGGATTCAGGAATCCCTGGCACGCCAGATGAGAGAGAATGGAGGTGACCGATTCCAGAGGGTACTCACAGCCACCCTCAGAGAGGACTGGCCAGAAAAAAGGGATCGAGCAGTTGAAGAATTAAGAAAAATGGTCGAAGAGGTGAATGAGGAAGGGGGAGAAGCTCTCATCATCGCCAATCGAATCAATGGCCCAGGCCCTACTGAAAATTACTTACAGGGTCTTTCGTATCGTTTTAATGGTGAAGGCTTTCTTCCTCATCCAAATTTCATTAAGATTCTAAAAAGGCAGATCGAAGAAGGGATATATACAATCGTCAAAAAATGAAATAAAATAAAGAAAATGTAGGGGCGGACCCGTGTGTCCGCCCTTTCTCTTTTACAACAAGAATGTAATAATGTAGAAGAATAACACCAAATCAATACTTCTTCTACTCCTGCTACTGTCTTCTGTGTCCTCCCCTCTCTTTAAAGAAAATTTAACAACAAAAGAGGTGACCCCTCTTCTCTTTCAGTTGACCCCTTTTCCCTTGCTGTGATCTGTCAACGGAACTTTCGGAACTACGTCCCCATACACTTCCGCTCCAAAACCCTAATTAGGCAAAAACACCAATTTGCGCTTCAGTAAGAATCAGCAGCACGTTCTCCGCTGATCTTTTACTACTTAGTACGTATCTTCGTACGTATCTTCGTTTTTTCAATCGCCTCATTTCTTATGACTGCATATCCGACCCAGTTAAAATTAAACTCAGCAACCTCTTTGAATAGCTTGTAGGCCTGTTCCACATTTCCTAATCCTTCATGTGCAAGGGCTAATTCATGCTTAACTTGCACATTGTTCACATTGGCTTTTTGGTAGTGCTCAACCGCCTCGTTGTAGTTCTTTTGTAAAAGCGCAATCAGACCTCTGAGTCTCTGATAGCCTTCCAGTTTTCTGGGATTATTATCCGGTTCTAATAGTTTTGTATTCTCATCGGCCTTCAGAAGTGCAGTTCGATAATCCCCACGTCGAGCAGCAAGTATTCCATCCGTCAATGCAATACTGGCTTTCTGACCCCTGGTAAAATCATCGGATGCAACCTCCTCAGCCTCCTGCAACATATACATGGCACGTTGTTTTAATGCTTCCTCAGCAATATCAAACTTGCCGTTATACATCGCCATCATAGCACGGTTAAAATGCGTACCCATCTTGGGACCTATCAATTGATCTTCTGGGATGCCCATATCGTCAATTTCATCGATAACCTTCTGGTTGGCTGCCAGAGCCGATTTGGCATCTCCAGCGTACAGGTAAGTAAACGTAGCATAATTTGCCCAAGTGGCTTTTGAGTTGTCTTTTGCCACTTCCTGTGCTTGTTTGAAGTCAGCGCGGGCTTCTTCATAATACCCTAGATAAGTGTTGGCATGTCCTTTCTTTGAAAAGGCCACATCGGACTCCGGATTAATCTCGGCTGCCTTCGCATAAGCATCTCGTGCTTTTTTTAGCTTTTGCTGTGCCCGGTAGACATCTCCCAAACCAATGTGAGTACTCGCTTCATCGGGCCGAAGCTCAACGAACTTTATCATGTGTTTTTCGGCGAGGTCAAAATCTTTAGGTTCATCAAAAAGATAGGAGAACCCCAAATCTCGATGAGGCAAGGGAAATTCCGGATTGATTTGCATTGCGGTGTTCATGAGATTCCTGGCCTTTGCATACTCCTTACGTCCTTGGTGTTCTCCCGCTAGAACTAACAAAGCGCGTTGACTTGCGGGATATTTTTCTACAAGTTTCTTCGCTAATACAAATCGTTTCTCCGCGTCATTATTGAGGAAAGTCATATTCATTTCTATAAGTATCTGTTCCCCTTCGCTGACGGCGCTTTTATTGGCCACCGCTAACTCCATATTGCTTTTCCATTCGGCTGCAGAGTTAGGCGAATACGCTTTAAACAAATAAGCACAAGCAAACTTTGGATCTTTCTTAATTGCTTTGTCCAATAATGCCCTTGCATCATTGGTTCTTCCCATATCCAAAGCATCACGTGCCTCTATAAAAGCGGCGCGAGCTTCGTCTGATGAGCACGTAATAGGAATCTCCCTCTGGACAGTCGTTTGTGCAAAACAAACAATTTGCACGACGAAGAGCAGCGAAATCGTAATTATGACTGCCTTCGTAGAAGTTTTATTGAATCTAAACATGATTATCCTCCAAAGTAATTCGGATGGTAAGTTTATACAGAGACACCACTTGACGTCTATAATTACATCACCGTATTGGTGGAGCTCTTGTGTTGTAGCCGTCTTTCATTTAACCGCTTGTTTATAGGGATGAA
>JADFOU010000231.1 GCA_022562655.1 candidate division TA06 bacterium | reverse complement strand
GGGAAGGAGCGATTTGAATCATTGTAGATACTGGATATTGGTAACTGGTAGCTGGTAATTAGAATTTTGTTCTTATTTATCCAATTACCAATTTCTAATCACTTGAATGTTCAGGGTTTTTCGCTCACAGCAATTTTTAAGATCTCCCCACGGCTGGCTTTTGTGCCAGCTTCAGGGGATTGGAGGAGAATCGTCCCCGGATCTACCGCTTCACTGGGGATATAAGTGAGAGGTGAAAGGATAAACCCTAATGCTATGAGAGAATCCTTTACTGCTTCCAGAGAACGACCAATCAGATCGGGAACCTCAAAACCCTTTCCCTTACTCACCCAGAGTCGTACAACAGTCCCAGAACGAACAGATTTAGCTGGAGGAGGGGCACACCGAATCACTCCCCCCTGGGGAATTGAATCTGAGAGTTCCTCGGTTATCTCTCCTACAACGAGGCCCGATCGGCGGATGAAATTCTCAGCTTGATAAAGGGGGAGGCGCAGGAGATAGGGAATGACGACTTCTTCCGGTCCCAAGGAAAGGATAAGTTCTACAGTTCTCTTGCCCTTGACGACCTCACCGGGAAGGGGGTCTTGACCAACAATTGTACCCCTTTGAGCAACCTGATCAAATACCTCTTGTCTTACATAGCCTTTCAAATTCAGAGCTTCCAATATCCCTCTCCCCTCTTCCAAAGGCTTACCCATCAGATCGGGAATCTCGATCTCTTCTCCCAGGTGAACCACTTTTGGCATGATGAAGGAGTTGGTGATAAAGATCCCCAAAAAGAAAAAACCACCCCCTGCTGTGAGGAGGAGAGAGAAGGTTTTGAAGAACTTCATCGTAGAAGGCAAATCCAAAGATCATCACACCGAAGAAACACAGAGACCACAGAGAAAAGAGGGTTCATTTATAATTGATCATTTTAAAATGCTAAATTTACATTGAATCCTTAGTAAACAACTTTGTGGGCTCCCCGAATCGGGAGTCCCTTTCGTTTCTGTGGTTCTATTTTTGTTTTTTAGGATTTGCCTTTATTTATCGTGCTTCAGTATTGACCGTAACAGTTACCGTAGATCCACTCGCCGCTTTTCGGCCTGACTTGGGCCTTTGCGCGATAATGATACCAAAAGCATACTCCTCACTTGTAGTATACTGAATATCCATCTTGAGTCCTTTATCCTGCAGAATACCTCTCGCCCGATTGGGACTCATCCTCCTAACATTGGGGACACTCACGAGAGGGGCACCGGAACTGACCGTGATATCCACATGAGTCGCTTTCTGAACCCTGGCATTTGGACCAGGAGTGGTAGAGATCACATGATCCTTGGAGATATCTTCAGATGAAACCTTCTCAACACTGCCGACCACAAGACCCTTCTCCTCCAAGCGGAGACGGGCCTCTGGAAGGGTAATCCCAGAGAGATTCGGGATGACGACGGAGCCACTCCCCGAAGAAACCGTTAGGTGGATGAGAGACCCCGGGGAGATACTCGAACCGGGGAGAGGATCGGAGGAGATGACCGTGTTGACAGGGTACTCTACCGAAGGCTTACTGGTTTGGGTTCCCACTTTGAATCCCCGCTCCTCCAAGCGAACCCTTGCCTCAGGAAGCGTCAGTCCAGAAAGATCCGGGAGTAGGATGGATTGAGAGGAGCCTTTACTCACCACAACTTTTACCAGGGACCCCTTCCTCACACTAAACCCGGGAAGAGGGTCCTGGCGAATGACCTGCCCTTTCGGAACAGTGGGGTCCTCCCACTCTTCCGCCATTAGGAGAAGATCTTTATTCCGAAGGACCAAGTCTGCCTGCTCCTTATCCATCCCTTTTAGATTCGGGACCTCGACTTCCCCCATCAGAAAAGTATTTCTACCTTGAAGACCGGGGAGAATAAAATAAAAGAAGGAGGAGACAGAGATGGAGACAAATATGGCAATGAAAAAGGAAACGAGAAAGTATCTTCCACCATTCATTTCAATCCCTCTTTTCGTAAAAACAGAATAAAACAACGTGTCTCATTTGTCAAGGAAAATTTTAACCCTTGACAGAACCTTGAAAATCGGTTAAATGGTTGAATGATGATTGTTAAATCGAATCATCTGAAAACAGAAAGGAAAGGGAATCGATGAAGCTAAAGGAATTACTGAAGCCCGAACTAATTGAGTTAGAATTGAAGAACAATAATAAAAAAGGGGTCCTCCAAGAATTGGTGGGCCTCTTCCCTTTGGATGAAAAGGCTAAGGGAATTCTTTTGGAGACCCTGAAAAAACGAGAGGAACTGGGATCCACGGGGGTGGGAAAGGGGATCGCCATCCCTCACTGCCGTTCCCTCTTGGTCAAAGACCTTCACCTCGTCATCGGACGTTCCAAGAAGGGTGTGGATTTTGGTGCACTGGATGGAAAACAGGTCCACCTCTTCTTCCTCATTGTCGCCTCTCCCCTTGAGCCTACCAATCAATACCTTATCGTCTTAGGAAAAGTCGCCCAGATTGCAAGGGAGATCACCAAAGATCAGCGGATCCTGGAGATTGACGAGAAATCCGAATTCATTCGCTTCCTGGGAGAAGTCGAAGAAAGCCTGCAAGGATAGAAATTGGTTGTTGGAGAATAGAAATTCGTTATAGAAATTAGAGATCGGAAATTAGTTGTCAAATCTCCATTTTCCAATTTCCATTACTAACTTCCAATTTCAAACTACTATTTTCCATTAGTTTATGGATGCTCAATTAGAACTCCTCATCATGCTTCACGATGTAGACCACCTATTAAGGGAGAGTCATCAGGAGGAGAAGGAATTGGGTTTTAAGATGGAGGAATCTTCAGAGGGATTAGAGAAGGCTCGAAAGAGGATCGCCAAAAAATTGCGTCGGAGTGTCTTAGAGCGGTATGAACTTCTTCTCAATCGCTATGGAAGATCCGTAGCACCTGTTTCGAAAGGGATTTGCTATGGATGCTATATGGCCCTCCCCACCGCCATGGCCTCTGGAAAGGCCAAGAATGAGAAAGTTATATCCTGCCCAAACTGCGGCAGGTTTCTATATTGGATTGGAAAATAAAAACGGGTACGCCTGGAGGGATTCGAACCCACGACCTGCGGATTAGAAATCCGCTGCTCTATCCAACTGAGCTACAGGCGCCTTATCTTTTCACAGTCTTTCCAATCTCAATATATACAAAATTTCCCCTAGAATGTAAAGAGTTTTCTTAAATTAGGCAGATTAAACTAAAAAAGAGGGGCGACATCCATCACCCCTCCTTTTTTTTGTTCTCTTTTCTAAAAAATGTAGGGGCGGGGTCTCCCCGCCCTTTTCTTTCCTTTACAAAACATTGAAAATGTTGTATTGCAAGACCTGATTCCCTTTTTCTGCCAACTGGGTTCTTCCAGTTTTCTAATCAATAAAAATAGGTATTATGTCCCCGAAATCTAAAAATGTCAAAATGTCAAGCTGAAAATCCTTCGAGCATTCGGAGCTTGTCCTTCGTAGCCCGTAAGGGCTATGGAGGGGGTTGAAAATCCTGTCCTCGACTCTGAGGCTCGAACTCGAAGAGAGCTAGTCGAAGGGCACCGTCCCCGAACTCTTCATTAAAAATGTCAAAATGTCAAGCACCGTCCCCGAACTCTTAAAATGGCACCCTCTTTATTTATTTTTTCATCTTCTTCACTCCTTTGGGTAATTCAAACAAAGAAGGAGCAAGATCTTGCCGTTTGATCTCTTTTAATTCTGTCTTCCTTTTCATCCTTCCTTCAGAATAATGAACCGTCTTCACAGGAAACCCCGAATACCCTATTTCCTTCTCCCATTCTTGAGAGCCAATCCTAAAAAAATACTCTGTCTCTTTAAAAGGTCCTTCATAAAATTTGTCAAACTCTCTAATCACCTTGAAATCTTCAGGGGTAAGTCCGAGTTCCTTCCAATTCGTTGTCCAGACCTCCTCCACCTTTTCCCCAGCAGCGGTGCCTACAAAGTAATCGCAGACCCAATGATTCAACTTCACCCCTGAACCTTTCTTCTGATAAGTAATTTGAGGAGATCTCAGCGTCATCTTCTCCATTTCCTCCATTATTTCAGGAGGCATATCTTCCATATCTTCCATATCTTTCTTTAGGGTCT
>JADFOU010000230.1 GCA_022562655.1 candidate division TA06 bacterium | reverse complement strand
ACTCAGCAAACTGAGCCCGATCATTGGCATCGGCAATACAGCCCGGACGGAGTCCGTCCCCGAGGCTGAAGGAAACATCATACTGCTTGAAGACCTCACAGATTTCGTCGAAGTGGGTGTAGAGGGGGTTTTGCTGGTGGTGGCGGACCATCCATTCGGCAAGGATGGACCCTCCTCGACTGACGATACCGGTGATCCGGTCATTTGTGTAGGGGACATATTCCCGGAGGACACCGGCGTGGATGGTCATGTAGTCCACCCCCTGCTTCGCCTGCCGTTCAATCATTTCGAGAAGCACCTGAGGGGTGAGATCTGGGACATTCTCCACTTCTACAAGGGCTTGATAGATGGGAACCGTTCCAATGGGGACAGGACTCGCCTGGATGATTTCTTGACGGATCCGGTCAATCTCCCCTCCGGTGGAGAGGTCCATCACCGTATCCGCACCGAAGTGTACAGCCGTATGGAGTTTCTCCAACTCTTTCTCGATATCGGAGGTCACTGCCGAGTTTCCGATGTTGGCGTTCACCTTGCACTTGAGGTTCGTCCCGATTCCCATGGGTTCCAAACTCGTATGTTTGATATTGGCAGGGATGATGGCTCGACCCCGGTCAACCTCCGATCGGATAAATTCCGGTTCCACCCCTTCTCGCTCCGCCACATACTGCATCTCTTGGGTGATTATCCCCTGGCGGGCATAGTGCATCTGGGTTACATTTCCGCCATTTCGATTTTTCACCCATTCAGATCTCATAAAAATCACCCCCGAAACCTCTTTTCTCCCCCTTGAATAAAGGGGGAAAGAGAGGTATTAGAAAAATAAATGAAAGAGAAGGTTTGCTTCCCAAGCTTCATCCTTAGGAACGTAGAGATTGAATCGAGTAAGAAATAATACCTCAAGATATCGGATCGGAAAGAGAGCTGTTCCAAGGGAGATCCGCTCGAAATCAGCATCCCAAGGAGCCTCTAAAGAATCGACATCGAAGAAATCATACTGGAGGAGAAGGTCTATGCCTTGTTTCGCACGATATCTCGCCTCAGTATGGGACACGATATTATCTGCGTTAATCGTATCCGATGGTGCATCCCGTTTAACCATGTAATCGACTTGTGTGATAAGGTTGAATTTACCGTAATGGATCCCTCCATGTCCTCCCACAAATTCTAATTCAGTCCCCGGAAAACGCTGAAAATTCCTGTAATAGGAACCTCCAAGGAGAAAATGTTTCTGAAAGCCTTTAATTGTCGCTGTAACAGCCTTGCCCTCGTCTTCTCCAAAGTCAAATTGAAAGCCAGGGCCTGGCCTTCCATTCTGAACGGCAAGGGCTGCAATAAAATTATCATCCATGTATCCGACTTCAATACCAGAATCTTCTCCCCTCGAAAAACCTCCCGCTGAAAATGGAGTTGATGAACCTGGAGGGGATAGGGTATATACATTGTGGTCATCGAATCTCAATCCATAAGGAGGTAGAAATCTTCCAATTTTCAAGTAGGGCTTCTCTTTCGAAAGGATCGCCATCACTTCAAATCCTTGATAAAGCCCTTTATCGAGATAGAACTCCAAGTTTTCACCGAGGTTATAGTGAAGATAAATATCGCCCTGCATTGTCAAAAATGTATTCTTGGTTCCCTGAAACTGTGTAGATTGAGCTGCATAGGCAAGATGCCGGAAATCCGCACCGATCTTGAGTCCCTCTGCAATCTTTGGTGAGATGACCTTCGCCTTCTCTGAATAGGGGAGTTCGTGCACCCCATAGATGAACCCCATGTCTCTCCGCATCCCTCCGCCCGTAGGGTTCACATGGCAGGTTGCGCAGGGGGTTCCTTCGTATGAGGCGAAGGCAGGAAGCCCAAAGGTTCTTACCGCGAATAGGAGAAAGAGGAGGAAAACAATCCCTTTACAACATTTAACCAAAATGGACACCCTCTTCTTTATTTAAACTCGGCGACCCAAAAGGGTGTGAGAAGTTGAATTCACCACCTCTACCTCAACCAGATCACCGGGTTTCTCACCATTTCTTGGAAACACAACGGTCTTGAAGTTATCCGTTTTGCCATAGAATTGACTCATGTCTTTCTTGGACTCCCCTTCTACAAGCACCTCCACCCTCTTTCCAATCCAAGTCTGATTGACCTCCCGAGAGATGGACTCCTGAATGTGGATCAGTTCCTCAAGGCGCCTTCCCTTTTCCTTCTCAGGCACATCATCTTCAAATTTTCGATAGGCAACTGTCTGGGATCTCGGAGAATACTTGAACATAAAGGCGGAATCATATCGCACCTTTCGAACCAAAGCAAGGGTTGCTTGAAAATCCTCTTCCGTCTCCCCGCAGAAACCCACGATGATATCGGTGGTGAGACCCACATCGGGAATTTTATCCCGGATCAATCCTACAAGGTCTAAATACTCCCCAGAAGTATACGTCCGCCTCATTCTCTTAAGGACTTTATCTGAACCTGACTGGACGGGAAGATGGAGATGATTACAGACCTTCTTAAGATTAGCAATGGTCTCAATATCTTTTTCTGAAAAGTCACTGGGGTGAGGGGAGGTAAAGCGGATTCGCTCAATCCCTTCCACCCCACTCACCAAATGCAAGAGATCAGCAAAATCGGTTCCGTTATAGCGATAGGCATTTACCGTTTGACCCAGAAAAGTTACTTCTTTATATCCCTCTTCTGCCAGGTTTCTTACCTGCCTCAAGATCTCATCGGGCGGAACACACCTCTCCCTCCCCCGGACATAAGGAACGATACAGAAGGTGCAGAACTTGTCACACCCCCGCATAATGGTCACCCATGCGTTCACCCCTTCTTTCCTTACCGGATCAATCTCCTCATAGAGTTCCGTCCTGTCCAATCGTAGATCCAAGTAGGGTTTATCCCCACTCTGTCCAATCAACTCTGGGAGGCGCCGGTATCCATCCGGACTCACCACCAAATCCACATAGGGAGCCCTCTCGGCAATGACCTTCCCCAAATGTTTCGCCATACACCCCAAAACCCCTAAAACCAGCTCTGGTTTCTTCAACTTAAACCGGTTCAATTCCGCAATCCTTCCCAGAACCTTCTCCTCGGCATGCTCTCGGACAGCACAGGTGTTGACGAGGATTACATCGGCAGATTGAGGGGAGTCCGAAGGAAAATACCCTGCCTTTGCCAGGACTCCCATCACCAGTTCTGAGTCTGCCAGATTCATCTGACAGCCGTAGGATTCAAGATAGACCTGTTTCATTTTATTGAACCGCTTCTCCAAAGACAGCCTCTCCCTTTACTTGAGTGATTCGAATCGGAACCATCTCATTCACCCACTCTTTCTTCCCCTTTAATCGCACCCTGATATAATTGTCAGTTAAACCAGAGAAGGTCTCATCAACTTCCTTTCCTTCAACAAGAACCTTTACCGTCTGACGGATAAATCTTTTGTGAAACTCCTCTCTCTTTTTCTTGCTTAACTCCCGTAGCCGGAGGCTCCTCTCACCTTTCAGCCTCGGAGGTACCCTTCCTTTCATTCGAACTGCCGGGGTTCCCTCCCTTTCGGAATAGGTAAAAACATGAAGATAGGTGAGGGGGAGGTTATCAATAAAATGGAAAGTATTCTCAAATTGGGTCTCCCCCTCCCCCTGAAATCCCACCATCACATCTGCACCAAAACAAGCGTCTTTGATCTTGCGGTCAATCTTCTCAATGAGATCTGCATAGTAACGGGTCCGGTATCGCCGTCCCATCCCCTTCAGAATGTTATCATCACCAGACTGGAGAGGGATATGGAAGTGTCTGCAGACCTTTTCAGAGTCTGCGGCAAAGTCAATGAGTTCATCTGTAACACATCGAGGTTCCAAGGAATTGAGGCGGATCCTCTGGAGCCCTGAAATTCTCTCAAGTCCTTTCACCACATCCACAAGGTGCACCTCATCCTTTAAGTCCTCTCCATATAGACCTGTATTCACCCCGGTCAGGGCGATCTCCTGATAGCCGGCATCCACAAGCCTCCGAGCCTCATCCAGAATTTCTGAAAGGGGGCGACTCCGGCTACTTCCACGAACTTTGGGAATGATACAGAAGGTGCACATGAGGTCGCAGCCGTGGATGATAGGGACGTAGCAG
>JADFOU010000229.1 GCA_022562655.1 candidate division TA06 bacterium | reverse complement strand
AAAATTCTGTGACCCTTGTCACCTATTTCGCGAACAATCCGGACGGCTCACCATGAAAAAACAGGCTGGCTTTACCTTTACAGAACTGATGTTGGTTATGATCGGGATCACGATCCTCTTTGGAGCGGTGGTTTCTACATTTTTAGCCGCTTCCAAGGCGATGCAGAAACAGCAGGAAAGGATTCCCGTCGGAGAAGAACTGGCGCAAGGGCTTCAGAAGGTGGCTCGGGAGCTCCGGGAAGCAGCTGATGATTCTCTGGATCAGTATAACAAGATTCACAATACCCTCGAATATCAAGATGTGGAGGATGGCCAGTTTTACGTCCTCTATCTTTATAGTGATGATGATCCCAATTTAAATAAAAATTATGTCTCTACCGCCCTTTATCAACTTCGTCTTGCACCCCGGGCAGGATTTACCTATGGTTCTGGAAGAATTCTGGCGCGGTATATTCTCTCTCCCCGTGCGTCTGTTGCAACCGATCGGGCAGATATCACGATCAGAGGTCGTAATCAACAGAACAGACGGCGGGTCGAACTCACTTTCACAGCGACACAGATTTCGCAGGATGTCTCTCAGAAGACCGAAAAGGTGAAGATGCGGCTTCTCATCCGGCCGAGGAATCAGGGGAATGCGGCATAAAGAATGAATCTTAAAAACAGCAAAGGCGTCATTCTTCTCCTTGTTTTGATCTTTATGGTGGCTTTGATCGGCCTTGTCTCGTCGTTTCTTTTTATCGCGATGCATCAGAGCCGCCAGGCAGGGGGACTTTTGGATGACGCTAAGGCGTTCTATGCAGCTCAGGCTGGGCTTCGGAAGGGGATTTGGCGGTTGCTCTACGACGACCCCCCAGAGAATTGGGCCTTGAATGACGGGATATGGCCCAAGAATGAACCCCCCGCTCTTTTGGATACGGGGGACGGGATCAATGCGACCTATCAGGTAACGGTCAGCTGTCTACCAGGTAGCGATTGTGTCAATGATGTCGTTTTCAACATCAGGATTGTCGCATCCGGCGCGGTCCATGGCATCTCCCGTACGGTTCAGCGCGATTACGAGGCCGATTTAAAGAACGTCGTCAATTTAAATGACGACACACTAACCCCGATTCTAAACTCATGGCAAGAGACCTAAAAGAAATCCTTCGTCACATTCCTTATCAAGATTGGATCGCACGGATGCCGAAACAGGAGCGCTTTGTCCTGAGTGTCGATGTGGGGACAAGCGCTCTCAAATGGGTGGTTTTGGAAAAGAGGCCAAAAGGGCCCCTCTTTGTGGCAGGCGGCATAGACGATCCGGCGAATCTGCGCGCCATCCTCGGAAGAGAAGCCCACTCCAAGCCATGCCGGGTTCATCTCGCCATCTCCGGACAACAGGTTCTTTTGAAAAGGGTTTTGCTTCCGAAGATGCCGATGGGAGAGGTGATGACGGCACTTCGCTGGCAGCTCAAAGATGAAATTCCTTTTCCGATCCAAGAGATCTATCTCAATTATCAGCTGATCCGTTCCTTTGAGAAAGAAGGGAAGCCGCTTCTCGATCTTCTCGTCGGAATTGCCCACAAGAATCTGGTCGATACCCTTGTGAACCTCTCAGCCTCAGAGCCTCCGATTGAGATCGATACGATTGTTCCGGCCATGACGAGCATGGCGCATCTCTTGCCGAGTGAGAAAAAAGGGTGTGTCCTCATCGATTTGGGTGCCACCTCAACGCATATAGGAATTTTTCACGAAGGGACTTTGGAGATGGCGCGGGAGATTCCGATTGGAGGGGAAGAACTCACCCGGGCACTCACCTGTGAAATTATGGTCGGGGAGAAAAAGCTCTCCTTAGAGAAAGAAGAGGCGGAGAAGGTGAAATGTACTTATGGCATTTCTCAGGAGGCTTCTCCCGCTCCGACTGAGTTGGAAATTCCAAAGGAGAAACTTTGGGTCCTGATGCGTCCTGTCCTTGAAAGACTCCTTGGGGAGTTGAAGCGCTTCTTCCAGTTTTACGAGAAAAGCGCTTCGGGCCGGGAAATTCAGGAGATCCGGGTGACAGGAGGGGGCGCCGGTCTTCAAGGTCTTGGGGAACTTCTTGAGCGGCATTTGGGGATCGCTCCCCAGCCTCTTTCCTTTGTGGAAAAGTTCAATTTTTCTGAGAGTTTTTTCCAAGATCGATCGAGAGAAGAAATGGAAAGACGCCTCGCGGGCGCTGTGGCAACCGCTTCTCCTCGGAGAGGACCGATCAATTTCTTACCGCCCAGAATCATCGCCTCACGGAAGTCGGTCTTTCGGATGCAGCTTGTCGTGGGGATCACGGTGCTCTTTCTCCTCTTTGCATCGGGATTTCCCATGTTCTTGTACTTTCAAGGAAGGGCATACCAGAAAAAGATTCAGGAAGAAAAGAGGCAGTGGGAGGCTGTTGCCCTCCGGCGAGAGCGTTATGTTCACTGGATCGATAAAAAGAAGCGGGCGGTCAAAATGGTCAAGATCTTTTCAACACTCTCCCAAAGAGAACCTTCTTGGGAGAAGATCCTTCGAGGGATTTCCTGGATCGTCCCCAAGGAGATTTCATTAGACCAGCTTCAGCTCGAGGTAAAGCAAGCACCCACCGAGAAAAGAGCGTATTCGGTTCACTTCAAGGGGGAAGTTTCGGGATCTCAGCAGTCGGTAGAAGAGACCCTGACCGATTTTTTAGAAGCGCTTGAGGTCTCTCCGTTCTTCCAGGGTATAAAACTCGTGAGTACCGAGGGGATCATTTCCCCTGAAGGAGGAGCAACGTTTGAAATTACCGGCCGGCTTGAATTGGACTAATCTCCAAAAGAAAATTGAAAAAAGAGACATCCTTCTTTTAGGGGGCGTCGGCTTTCTTCTCGTTTTCCTTTTTTTGTATGGGGTTTGGTATCGCCCGCAGATTCGGACGAACCAGAAGTTACGCCGGGAACTTTATGATCTCAAGGTCCGGCGAAAAGATGCGGAGATGCTGAAGGATGTTTCTACTTTCAAGGATGAGATTGAAAGGATTGAGGGGAGCGTTGAAAAGAAACTCTTCAAGAGGAATGAAATTCCTCGTGCCCTGGAATCTTTAAAGGGACAGATCGAGAAGGCTCATCTTGAGGCGATCTCCTTGAAGCCTGAGCTGAGAGAGAAGCTAGCGTCGGTCACCTTGGCCCCGGATTTCAGTGTCGAAGTCCTTCCCGTCGAACTGCATCTGAAGGGTCATTACGCAGCGGCGGGTGAGTTTTTAGGTTCATTGCGGGCCCTTCCGTTTTTGACAAGGGTTGACCGCCTTCAGATGGAGAGCCCTTCCGAAATCTATCCAAGAATCGATTTGCACCTTACCCTTTCTCTTTATCTTGAGGAAGAAGGGGGAGTTGGGCGTGGAAAGTAAGCCATTCGAGAAAAAGAAGTTCATCATTCTTCTGATTCTGTTTGTGATCATCATCGTCGTCTGGTCTCGGGTGTTATTAAAACAGCGACGTCGCTCATCGACACCACCCGTCGCGGTGGCGAAGAAAGCCATCCCTCAAAAAAAAGAGGAGAGGCCTCGCCAGCTACGAAGGTTCCAGAAAGAGGAGTGGGGACGTAACCCTTTTTTGGCAATCGGCGAAGAGAGGGAAACCAGTTACCTTTCGGGGCTCGTGCTCACGGGAATCCTCTGGGATGAGAAACAGCCTTTCGCCGTGATTAATGGGGCGGTGTTGGGCGCGCAGGATGCCGTGGGTCATTATACGATTCGGGAGATTTTGCCAGATGGGATCGTCCTTGAGCGAGACGGAAAGACCTTCACGCTCCGGCTCGGCTTGGAGAAGGATTGACAAGGATAGATAAGTTTGCTAACTTATTACGCCATATCGCCTAAACGATGAAACCGTACCCCTTCAAAATACCACCCATGAAGTCGTTCGATGTCAGAAAGGCCCTTTCTCTCCTCAGTTATGCCATTGGGTTCGCCGAGAGACCGGGTCCTTTTGTCGCCCTTTCGGTGGGGAATCGCTCCTTAAAGATGATCGAAGTGATGGCGACAAAAGGGAGGCGGGAGATTTTGGGATATTGGATTCATGAAGTCTCCGTCGGAGAAACGGTGTCGGAACAATCGAAGCAGAAAGTCCTTCAGGAAGGCGTGATTGCCTTTTTACG